>CAYRXA010000017.1:0-3254 GCA_964428155.1 uncultured Candidatus Saccharibacteria bacterium | reverse complement strand
CAATCTATTCGTTTCCCTGAAAGCGACACTAGAGCAATGGGTCGTTCAGCAGGTGGAGTTATTGGGATAAAAACTTCCAATGATGATAGAGTAGTTAGTTTAATTGCTATAAAGAAAGACGATGGAAAACCTAGGCAACAGCAAATACTTGTAGTTAGTGGAAATGGATTTGGTAAAAGAACTTGGCTTGGAGAATATCGAAAACAAAAGAGAGGAGGGAGAGGAATTAAAACAATGAAAGTAACAGCAAGAACAGGTGATCTTATTAAATCATGCTTAGTAAAGGAGGAAGAATTCTTGGCAGCAGTTTCGCAAAAAGGACAAGTTATCAAGGCACCTCTTAAAAGCATTTCTGTTTTAAAGCGTTCTACCCAAGGAGTTAGAATTATGAAATTGAGCCAAGGGGATAAAATTGCTAGTATTACTCTATTGTAAAAGATTTGATATAATAAAGACTAGAAATAATAAATATTCAAATAACCTGACAATTCAACATGAATTCTTTTCTTAATCCCGAGGAAATAGTAAAAACATTGCCTATTAAAGAGGGTATGGTTGTGGCTGATTTTGGCAGTGGCTCTGGGCATTTCAGTTTGTCAATGGCAAAGTATTTAAAACCTTCAGGAAAGATATATTCTTTGGATATTTGGAAACCTTCTTTAGAAGCTTTAGAGTTTAGAGCTAAAACTGAAGGAGTTTTTAATATTATTGAAACACGTTGGGCTAATTTAGAAGAAGTTCGAGGAAGTAATCTGCCTAATAATTCTTGTGATTTAGTTGTAATCTCAAATATTCTTTTTGAAATAGAAAAAAAAGAAAATCTTTTTTCAGAAGCTAAAAGAGTTCTCAAGCCAGAAGGTTATTTAGTCCTTGTCGAATGGCATCCTGATAAATTGCCTTCACAAAAAAAACTTTTTCCTTTAACTAGAGAGGAAGCGGTAAATTTTATTGAAAAAACAGGATTTCAATTAGAAAGAGAATTACCTTTAGGAATTACTCATTATGGTTTTCTGGCAAAGTTGCCAAAATTAAGAGAATAGATTTATCATCAAAAATTTCAAACATGCCTTTAATGTCACATCAAAAAAAAATTATTTTAATTGCAGTTGCTGCTATTGTTTTAATTATTGTTTTAGGAGTTTTCTTCCGCAGAATGCGCCCTGCTCCAGTTGCCTTAGAGTTTTGGGGAATATCAGATGAACCAGCAGCTTTTGCTTCCTTAATTCAGGGTTTCAAAAAGGAATATTCACATATTTCGATTAACTACACTTTAAAGGACCAAAATACTTATCATGAAGATCTTTTAAGGGCTTTAGCTGACAATAAAGCTCCTGATATTTTAATGCTTCAAGATAATTGGTTGCCTTATTATGGAGATAAAATTTATCCTTTAGATTTAACAAAAGACAGGTATTTTAACCTTTTGGATTTAGAACAAACTTTTTCCCGAATATCTAGAAACGAGATAGTAAAAGGCAATTATTTGCTTGGTTTGCCCCTTTATACCGATGTTCTTTCTCTTTATTATAATAAAGATGTTTTTAATAATTATAATATAGTTCTTCCTCCAACAACTTGGGAAGAAATTCTTAACTTAATTTCTACTTTAAGGCGCGTCAATCCTCAAGGCCAAATTACCCGGGCAGCTATCGCCTTGGGTTCTTCGTCTAATGTTGGTAGGGAAGTAGATATTATTTCAGCTTTAATGATGCAATATGGAAGCGAGATTGTTGATGTTGCACAGAAAAAAGCAATTTTTAATTTTAGCGTTGATAGAGAGGGTAAAAAAATCATTTCAGGGGAAGAAGCTTTAAGCTTTTACACCCAATTTAATGACCCATATTCTCGTTATTATACTTGGAATGATAATTTTGCTGATTCAGTCATTGCTTTTAGTCGAGGAGAAACTGTGATGATGATTGGGTATAATCAAGCCAAAGAAAAGATTGATAAATACGGGCATAATCTTAATTATGGGATTGCTCCTTTGCCTCAATTTGCTAATAGTTCTTCAAAAATAAATTATGGTCAAACAATGGCTTTAGTAGTCTTAAAAAACTCGAAATATCATCAAGAAAGTTGGAATTTTTTAAAGTTTCTCAGTCAAAAGAATAATGCTCAAAATTATTTTCTTCAGACAAAAAATCCACCAACTCGCTTGGATTTAATTCAGGAATATTTGAATGATTTGGATAGCGGTATTTTTATTAGAGAGATAGCAACGAGTCGTAATTGGTATCAGTATGATTTTCAAAGTATTAACACTATTTTTAAAGAGATGGTAGAAGCAGTAACTTATAAAGGAGATTCTTTTTCAAAAGCTGTCAATACAGCAGTGGAAAGGATTAATTATTTCTGGGATCAGAAGTAAAAATTAAAGAAAGTAATATATGAAGATGAATATTATAAAAATAAACAGAAAAATAGTAACAAGAATTTTCTTTTTTTCGTTTTTCTTTTGTTTTTTATTAATACCCTTTTTAGCACAGGCTGATTCATCATGGTGGCCATTGGTTCAATGCGGAGGGCCTACTCAGGATCCTTGTGCTCTTTGTGATTTATTAGAGCTTGCCCAAAGAGTATTGCATTTTGCTATGCAGATGGCTTTTCTAATAGTTGTTGGGTTTATTGTTTACGGAGGGTTCCGTTGGATCTTTTCTTTGGGAAAGGAAGAAAATATCAGGGAAGGACAAAAGGTTATAACAAATGCTATAATAGGATTGATTATTATTTTATCTGCTTGGTTGATTGTTAATACTGTATTTTGGTTTATTACTCAGGTTGGCGTTAGCGGTGATTATTATACTGGAACTTGGTATAATATTGAATGCGGAGAGATAGACAGTTCTGTCCCAGATAGTTCTGTCCCAGATAGTTCTGTCCCAGATAATTCTGTCCCAGATAGTTCTGTCCCAGATAGTTCTGTTCCAGATAGTTCTGTTCCAGATAGTTCTGTTCCAGATAGTTCTGTTCCAGATAGTTCTATAGAATCAAAATGCAACGAATGCGGTTCGGGGGTTTTCAATGTTTGCGACAAGGAAGAGTGTGAATCCTTAGGAGGCTGTAAATATTTTTCTTATTTTCCTTTTGGTTCGTCTTGGGGTTTTTGTAAACCAACTGAATAGTAATTAATAATCTAAATCATTATATTGGAATAAAATTATTAAAAAATTAATTTTAATAATTTAATAAAATGAAAAAATATTTAATCTTTACCTTATCTTTTATATTAATCACTTTAATAATTACTCCTG
>CAYRXA010000016.1:0-7898 GCA_964428155.1 uncultured Candidatus Saccharibacteria bacterium | reverse complement strand
TAAACAGTTCTTTTTCCTGTTTCTTTTAATGCTTCTTCTACTAAATCTAAATCTACTTCTTCAATAGTATCTGCCTCAAAAGGCAAATCTCCAGTATTTCCACCAATAAGATAATAGGCTAAACCAGCTGCCCCTAAAACTAAAATGACTAATAGCACTTTGTTCATAATAATTTATTATTGTTAATTGTTTATCTCGCTATTTATTAATTATATCATAAAATTATAATTTAAAAGAGCTCAGTTTTTTGAGCTCTTTTTTTTACTAAATTTCATTTACACTAAGAGATGTATTTTGAATATTTACTTCTGCCGTAGCTTTAGCAACTGTTTTCCCATCATCATTCAAAAGATTAATAATAACTTCACCTTCTTCTACTGTAAAAAATTTATCAGCAGAAGTCCAAATTTCAACTCTTTTCTCGTTAAATCGAAAATACAAATCTTTTCCTTCAAATCCAGATGAATAACCTTGAATTAAACCTTTTTGATGCCATGCTCGTGCTATTGGATCAAGAATAAACCCTCCTTTTGGATCTAGAATCTGAAATGCAGCAACACGAATCTCGAATTCATTCAAAATTACTGCTTTCTTAATTCCTTCCTGAACTGTAAGTGGATTCCTTTCAATAATATTTGGAAGATCTAATACTTCGATATTCCATTCAACAGTACTTGTATTTGTAAAAGAATACAAGATAATTGCTAAAAATACCATTCCAACCATAGCTAATATTTCAATTTTTTTCATTTCTTTCCTTTCTTTATATATTAAATTTTAAAGTTACTAATTTAGAATAGTATAATTATAACATATTTTATATTATCAGTCAATTTATCTTGCCATTGCTTTTTTCTTTAAATCCTTTGGCATTTTCTCTATTGCATAACGCAAAGCTGTTCTAGGTATTTTTCCCTTATTTTTCATAACATAATCAAAGACTTTCTTTTCATTTTCTTCACTTGATACTTTTAAAAGCCAGCCATATCCTTTTTGTACTAAATCTTCTTTATCTAAAAGCAAAGAATCAGCAATTTCAAATACTTCTTTTAAAAACTTACCTCTTTTAGCTGGGATTATTAAACTAACAGCAGATCCGCGGCGAACCCATTTATTTTTTGATTTGGTCCACTTTTTAAGATGAGATACATATTTTGGATATTTTTCAATAAATGCTCCTATAGTATGATTACAAAAAGTATCACAAGCTGCCCAATTATTAATATATAGCTTTAACCATTTCTCAAAAACAATAAAATCTTTTAAATCATAGTCTTTACGCAAAGAATAAGACCAATCACAAGCAATTAATGATTCTTCCATATACCCAGATTGCCATAACTTTTCACATAAAGAAAAAATATCTTTCTTCTTGTTATCTTTAACAATTTGCCAATATTTTCTACCAATCTTTCTAGCATCAGGATTTCTTAATCCATAAAACTTAACTTGTTCTTTAAAAAACCATTGACTGCTCTCTCTAATCTTATTATCAGCATTTTTTCTTAATTCTTGACGAATTAATGCTATTACATCATTTTTCATCTTCTATTTATCTATTAATTTTTTAACCTGAGTTTACCGATAGTCATCTTATCTAATGTCAATTACCCTTCCTGCTCCCCCGTCAATATATTTATGAGGATAAAATTTTCTGAGCTCTGCTTTATGCTGAGTACAATGAGTGGGGCAAATCAATTCTAAGTCCTCAAATAATTCAAATTCAGAAAATCCATGTAATCCGCCAATAATTCCATAAATCTTTCCGAAATTTCTTGCCGTATCTAAAATATTGCCCATATAAGGATGAGCACAACCAACAATCAAAACAATACCTTTCTTAGTGATAACTCCTAAGCTTTGTTCAATTCCTTCCAATTCTCCGGTGGAAAAAACATTATCATGAATTTTAGTCGGTTCAGATATTACAACAACTTCTTCTCCTTTTAAGCCATGAAATGAAGGAGGAATATAAACTTTAACTTTTTTATTCAAATTTAAAAATTCAGATAGTCCTCCAGTGTGATCAAAATGAGCATGGGAGATAAAAACTTCGTCAATAGAGGTTGGATCAATCCCCAGCTTTTCCATATTAGAAAGCAAAATTCTTCCATTAGCTCCGGTGTCAAATAAAATCTTTGAAGTATTTTCTATTTCAACTAATGCTGAAAATCCCCAATCGCCCTGAAGGGTTTTTTTGAAAACAGTATTATCATAAACAATAGTAATTTTCATTATCTTCGCCCTCTTCCTCTTCCTTGACCTCTGCCATCTTGAGGTCCCTTACCAAATCCTCTTCCTCTACCCGCACCCATTCCTCTTCCCATTTCCATTCTTCTCCCATTAAGCGGCTGAAATTGGGAAGAAGGCATAGGCTCTTCTTCTCCAGCTATCCTTTCTATTGCTCTCATCGGACAAATTTGTTCTCCTCCGCACTCTTCCAATTTCTTTTGGTCAGCAACCTCTGCCTTGCCATCTTTCCCTTCTCTGGTCGCTCCAGGGCAAGTTTGAATGCAAATGCCACAATTTTTAACGCCGAGACATTTTTGTTTGTTCACTTTGTATAACATAATTTTTAATTAATTTTTAAGATTATTTACATTTTTATCATATTACTATTTTAATTTTCTTTTTTCTTTGAGAAGGATTCAAATTTCCTAGATGCTTCTTACAGTAACTTGGTTTCTGGATTTTATAAAATATACCAATAGGAATCTTTTTACTACTATTCATTTCTTTATAATCCCATTCCTCTATTTTTTTAAGAGCCTCTTTTGGGGAATCCAAATTTTTTTCCTCTATCTCGTAAATTTTTTGATTGTAAAATAAAGTAGTGTCAAAAAAAGAAATGCAGGGCTGGAGAATATCAACAAAGGAAAAACCGGAATGATTTATTGCTTGAATGATTAAATTTGTAAGGTGGTCCATTCTCATGGCATAGCCTCTTGCTACAAAGGTACCGTTTGAGGCTAGCACTAATTTTAAAGGATTTAACGGTTTTTCCACGTTTCCTTCGGGTGCAGATCTTCCCTTAAAGCCCTCAGGCGAAGTAGCTGTAAACTGCCCGGCAGTTAAAGCAAAAGTACTATTATTGTGAACCAAAACTGTAATATCAATGTTTCTTTTAGCGGCATGAATTAAATGAGAAATTCCTTCGTTATAACATCCGCCATCTCCTATAAAAACAACTACTTTGAGCTTTGGATTTCCTAATTTTATTCCTTCAGCTGAAATAATCGGCCTGCCGTGCAAGGAAGAAAAACTATTTAAATTTAAGTAATCGATAATTTTTGAATTACAGCCGATTCCGCCTACCACTACTATACTTTCCTTAAGCAATCCGTTTTTTACTAAAGAAGAAATCGCATTTTTAAAGGCGGTAAGGATAACAAAATTTCTGCAACCCGGACACCAAGTATTTTCAACGTATGTATCTAGTTTCATAATTTTAAAAGTTTCTTAATTTTTTTTCTATCTCCTCTGGAAAAAATGGCCTGGCATTATATTTTAAAATCTTTTCATCTACTTTTATTCCATAAGAGTTCAAAACTTTTTCCATTTGCCCTAATCCATTTGTCTCAACTAAAGCAATTTTTTTTACTCCTTTCAAAGCACGCTTCATTTGGTTTTCTGGAAACGGTTCTAAAACAATAGGTTGAATCATTTTGATGTTCAATTCTTCGGCTGCTTCTTTTGCAGGTCCTTTTGTTGAACCCCAAGCAATGATTGCTTTTTTAGATTTTCTTTTCCCACAAATCTCAACCGCCTTCAGCTTATCTACTTCCTTTTCCATTTCTCTAAATTTTCTTAATCTTTTATTCTGCATTTTTTCTACTTTTTCTTTTTCTTCCACAGTAATGCCAAATTCATCATGCTCATAACTGTTTGATTTTGAAATTATGTGCTTTTCTCCGGGGAAAGCAAGAGGAGAAATCCCTTTCTTCGTGTCTTTATATCTCAAATAATTTCCTTTCTTATTCCAAAGAAATGGTTTTTCATATTTAACTTTATTTAAAATACTTTTATCAAAGCTAAAAGTGCTTTCTGAAATTTGTTTGTCTATTAAGAGGATTGAAGGAGTTTGGTATTTCCAAGAAAGATTTAAAATTTTTCCAGCCCAGAAACAGGATTGATCAGCATCGCCAGGAGCTATAACAAATCTCACCAAATCCCCATGGCCTGCATATAGACTAAACAATAAGTCTCCTTGACCGCTATAAGTTGGTACCCCAGTAGCCGGAGACATTCTTTGACTATCCACTATTACTAAAGGATTTTCACTCTGAGCAGCTAGGCTAAGTCCCTCTGTCATCAAAGCAAAACCGCCTCCAGAAGTTCCTACCATCGTCCGAGCTCCAGTAAAAGCAGCTCCTATAGCTGCATTTACAATTCCTATTTCATTTTCTAACTGAGCTACAGCTATATTAAATTCTTTTTTATGTTCTGCTAAAAAATGAAGAATTCCTGTAGCAGGAGTCATAGGATAAGCGATATAAAAATCTAAACCGGCTTTAACTGCTCCTAGTGCTAAAGCTTCATTGCCAGTTAATAAAGGAAGTGGTTTTTGTTTTATCTTTTCAATTATGAACAAATTTTTAAAAGCATTAAAACCTCGCTTTGCTATTTTAAGATTTATTTCAGGATATTCCTTAAATTCTTTTTTAAAAACCTGCTCTACCACTTTCCAATCCATTCCTATTATTTTAACTAAGGCACCAATTAAAGCGCTATTTTTCATTATTAGTTTTCCGCCTTCCTCCTTAGTAATAGTTTTTATAGGGATGCCTACCCCTTTATACTTTCCGGGAATATCATCGCTGTTATATATGATCATTCCCTCCTTGCTTAAATTACTTTTGTGTTCTTCTATTGTTCTTTTATCCAAGGCAAGTAAAAAGTCAATTTTTTGACGATGGCATAAAGCTTCTTTTTTAACAGCTCTAATTTGAGAAAAATTGTGACCTCCTCTTATTAAGGAAGGATAATCTTCATAAATATAAATCCTATATCCTAAATAAGAAAATAATTCTGCAATTACAGAACCTGATTTTCGAGAACCTTCTCCTGCCTCACCTCCTATGAGAATTGAAAAATCTTTTTTCATCTTGTTAAAAATCTGTTTTATATAGCCAATGACTAATTTTGAGCAGACATTTGTTTTAAGTTATATCTTCGTTATTATAGAACAGAAAAATTTTTATTAAAAATCTCTCCAACTAAGACTTTTAACGAGGTTTATATTTTTTGAGCTATAGATAATTCCTCGTCTGTTTTTATGGTAAGGATTTTGGTATTTTTTAAAATGGTTAAATCTCTACAAATCATATTTCTAATCTTGGCAGAAAAAAATCCAATTGTGCCGGTGAAAATTAGCAAATCGCATCCTCCTAAAATGGCAAAATACGCTCCAATATATTTTTGAATCCGATAAACAAATAAATCCAAAGCTATTTTTGCTTTTTTATTATCCTGTTTAGCTCTTTTTAAAACTTCTAACATATTTCCATCTCCGCAAATACCTTTAAGTCCAGATTCAAAATTTAACATTTTATAGATTTTTTTTAAAGAAAATTTATCCACAAGCTCCAAAACAATCCCGGAGTCAATATCTCCTGGACGAGTCATCATAATCAATCCTTCCATCGGGGTAAATCCCATTGAAGTATCAATAGCCTTGCCGTTTTTTATAGCAGTGATACTTGAACCTCCCCCCAAGTGACAACTAATAATTTTTAATTTTCTCAATGGCTTTTTAATTCTTCTGGCAGCTTCTTCAACTGCATATTCATGAGAAATTCCATGAAAACCAAATCGGCGAAACTTATATTTTTTTCTTATTTTTTCTGGCAAAGGATAAAGAAAAGCTTTTTCCGGCAAATCCTTATAGAATTCTGTATCAAAAACAGCGATTTGGGGAACTTTGGGAAAAACTTTCTTGGCAACTTTTATCCCTAAAATGTTAAAAGGATTGTGTAATGGAGCTAATTGATTAAACTTCTCTAATTCTTTCAAGACTTGCCTCGTGATTTTCGTTGGTTTTCTAAATTTTTCTCCTCCATGAACAATCCGATGCCCTATTGTCTGTATTTTATCAAGATATTTATTTTTTAATTTGCTTACTTCTTTAAATAGAATTTCTTCAAAATTATTTGAATTAAAAACACTTTTTCCTCCTTCCAATAATAATTTTAAATCCTGCCTTCTAAATAATTTCCATTTTATTGATTGACTCCCACAATTTAACACTAAAATCATATTATTAAATATCCTTCCCCATTTTTTATTATACCGGCTGCATTTCCTTCGTCAGTGTCAAGATGCATGCAAAGCCGATAATTCGATTTTACCAGAACCCTGACTTTATGAAAAGTTACAGAACGTGTCCCCATAGTTTTGACCGAAACTAACATTCTGTTCTTAAGACCGAGTTTTTGGGATTCTTTGGAACTACAATGAATATGCCTCCAAGCGCCAATTACTCCTTCTTTAATTTTAATTTTACCTTTAGGGCCAACAAGAATAATCCCTGGCGTTCCTTTAATGTCACCTGACTCCCTTACCATGGACTCTACTTTTAAAAAAATAGCATCCGTATGAGATAGTTCTACTTGGGTTTGCTTCCGAATAGGCCCCAGTATTCTTACCTTGGAAATTTTTCTTGCATTGGGCTTTAAACTATTTTGAATATCTACTTTTTCTTTTGCCGCAAATTCTCCTATTTGGCTAAGTTCACGCAACTTTTTTAATTGATAGCCTTTTCCAAAAAGAGCTCCTAGATCTGTTTGAGATAAATGAACATGTCTGGCTGAAATTTCAATGGGAATCTTTTTTGTCATCTTTTAATTCTTTTTTTATTATATAATTATTTTAACACTTTTTTAAGTTTGAATCCAATTAAAATTTTTTAAATTCTAAAATATAATTTAAACTCTATTTTTTAATTAATTTTATTTATTTTCTGTATATTCTTTTAATGTATTTATAAGTAATCTTACTGCCTTGTATTTTTCCTCAATCATCTTTTTTGCTTCGGGTAAAGTAATTTTTTTATTCCAATCTCTTTCAAACTTTTCATCAACGAATTTAACAACCTCTTCAAAGCTTTTCATCCATTTACGCCAATAGAAAAAAATGGGCAAACTGTCAAAATGAGACATTGCGTCAGCGTTTGCAATAATCTTAGCGCTTATTGTCTCTGGCTTAATATTTTGACTCCCTCTATGGGATTCTATACAATGTTTTACTTCCTTGATAATTTCTGTTGAATAACCCTGATCTTCTAATATTTTTTCAGCTTCTATCGCACCGGAAATATGATGATCTTCATCATTAAATTTAATTCGCCCAATATCATGCAAAAGAGCGGCTAATTCGATTACCTCCTCATCAACTACATATATTTTTGCTAATTCTTTAGCATATTTAACAACAGGGAGTATATGATATTTCCAATCGCTTTCTTCAGCTTCATTTTTTACTAATTCTCTGATTTTATCAATCTTTTTAACCATAAATTTTATTCATTAATTAATTTTTTGAGGTTTTTTATAAATATCCATCATCTTTAAGTGATTTGACAATATCTTTAGCTATTGTAGTTAAATTAAGCTTCTCAAGTAATATAGAATCAGCCCATTCACTGCCTGTTAATTCAGCACCTGGCTTAATAGAGCCTTCAATTTTTGCAAAAAATGTAGTCACTGTTATCTCAACTTTGCTATGGGGCGTTATCCCTAGAAATTCTTTATAAGGAGCAAGATTAAGAATTGTAATATTTGGTAATTCCTCTTTAATTTCTCTTTTCACAGCCATTTCCTTGGATTCTCCTTTTTCTACTCTACCTCCTGGTAAGGTCCACCAATCACCTTCACGAATCCTAGTTACCAAAAGACAATTAT
>CAYRXA010000015.1:0-9611 GCA_964428155.1 uncultured Candidatus Saccharibacteria bacterium | reverse complement strand
TCGATAGACAAAAGTTTTTATCAATGATCTCAGACGAGATTCTTTGTGAAATAAAGTTTCGGAATTTTTCATTTTAAAAATTTTTTATTTGAAGCGGCGACACGGATCGGTCTCTCGAACCGCGCTCAAGGTAGCTGCGGGACCTGGACTCGAACCAGGATCGGTTGGACCAAAACCAACTGTCCTACCATTAGACGATCCCGCAAATTATTAAACTTTCAAATATCTATTCATTGCCCAAAAACCAGCAATAATTCCTAAAACCATACCAAATACAACTTGAATTCCGAAAATATACCAGAAATGAGACCAAAAATATGAACTAATGCTTATCTCTGAGATAAAACTTTGTACTTTAGGACTAATCCACATCATTATAGGCATAAGAATCACTATAGCAATAAAAGAAGCAAATAGACCATAGAGAGCTCCTTCTAAAAGAAAAGGCCCTCGAACAAACCAATTGGAAGCACCAACTAATTTCATTATCTCTATTTCTCCTCGCAAAGAATAAATTGCCATTCGAATTGTATTAAAGCTAATCAGAATACTTAATAAAGCAGCAACAATAATCATTAAGAAAGAGCCTAATTTTATTCCTGTTGATAGAGCGCTTATTCTCTCAATTACTCTTTGATTTTCTGCTAAATCAACTGTCATTAATTTGTCTTTAAAAGCAGAGCTATTAACTTCATCAATAATCTCTGAATAATAAGCAGTATCTTTAGCCTTAATACTTAAAAAAGCAGCTAAAGGATTTTCCCCCAATTCTTCTAAAGCTCTCATTATTGTTGGGTTACGACTACTTCTTTCTTCAAATATTGCTAATGCTTCTTCTTGGGAAATATATTCAATTTTAGCAATTTTTTCATTACCAATAAGCTCATCTCGAATTTTTAAAATATCTTCCTCAGGAACTTCTCTTTTAAAATAAATACTAATATCCATTTTCTCTTCTAAAATACCAACGAGTTCATTACTAACATTATTAAAAATTAAAATTGTTCCTAAAATCATTAAGCTAATAGTTAACATTGTAATACAAGCAATTGAAAGCCAACTATTTCTTATTAATCCCTGCCAAGCAGTACGAAAAACTCTTTTAAGGATAATCAACATATTAATTAAATTTTCTAAATTATTGAATTATTAAATTATTTTAAATAAGATACCTACCTTCTTCCTCATCACGAATAATCTTGCCACCATCTAAACTAATTACTCTTCTTCCTAAAGTATTGATTACTTCTTTGTTATGAGTTGCTAATATTATTGCTGTTCCTAACTCATTAATCTTGGTTAAAAGTTTAATAATCTCCCAGGTATTAATAGGGTCTAAATCTCCTGTAGGCTCATCTGCTAAAATTAATTCTGGTCTTTGAGCTAAAACCCTAGCAATAACTACTCTTTGTTTTTCACCAGCAGAAAGTTGATAAGGAAAATTATTAGCTCTTCCCTCTAAATTCACTAATTTTAATAATTCAGGAGCATCTTTCTCAATCATTCTTTCTGGATAGCCAGCTACTTCCATTGCAAAAGCTACATTTTCATAAGCAGTTTTATGAGTTAAGAGCTTAAAATCTTGAAAAACCATCCCTATTTTCCGACGAAGAAGTGCTATCTCTTGATTTTTAAGCTTATTAATATCTTTATCATTAAAAAAAATTCTGCCTTTAGTAGGAGACTCTTCCTTAAGCAACATTTTCAAAAGCGTAGTTTTTCCTACTCCTGATCTTCCCACTAAAGAAGCAAACTCTCCTGGATCTATTTTAAAAGTAACATTATCTAAAATCAAAGATCCGTTATAAGCCTTTGACACGTTTTTAAAATATACTAAAGACACAATACAAAAAATTAAAATTAAATATTTAGAATTTTATCTAGATTACCATCTAAAATTTCTTCAACATTACCTTTTTTCTTACCAGTTCGATGATCTTTTACTAATTGATAAGGATGAAGAACATAAGAACGAATTTGATTGCCCCATTCAATTTTTATCTTCTTGCCTTTAAGATCTGCTAAAGTTTTTACTTTCTCTTGTTCTGCTAACTGATATAACTTAGTTCTTAAAATGGTTAAAGCTTTTTCTTTATTACTTGACTGAGATCTTTCTGCCTGACAAGCAACAACCACTCCTGAAGGCTTATGAAGAACTCTAACAGCAGTTTCTACTTTATTAACATTTTGACCTCCTGGACCTGATGAACGGAAAGTTTCTACCTCCAAATCATTTTCGTCTAAAGGAAGCTCTTTAGCTTCAATAATCGGTAAAACTTCTACTAAAGCAAAGGATGTATGGCGTAATTTCGCAGAAGAAAAAGGAGATATCCTTACCAAACGATGTACTCCATTTTCATTTTTAAAAGTTTTGAAAAGATCATGACCATTTATCTCTGCCGTTGCGCTTTTAATTCCACCAAATTCATTTTCTCTTTTATCTAACAAAAAAAATTTCCAATTTTTCTTTTCTGTGTATCTTTGATACATTCTTAACAGCATTAAAGCCCAATCCTCAGCATCGCGCCCACCTGCTCCAGCATAAATTGAAAGAGTAATATTACGAGAATCATAAGAAGCATCCTGTCTTTCTTTATCTCCTTTTAACATTTTAGAATATTAACAAATTTAAGACTAAAAGACAACTTCATCAATTAAAATTATTAACTTTAAATGCAAGAAATTAAAGGAACAAAACTAAATCCTTTGAAAAATTGTCTATCAAAGCTATCGTCTCCTTTTTTAATCCAAAGCTGAATTTCTCCATCAAAAGGAACAACTATTTTTCCTCCTATCTTAAGTTTTTCTCGCCATTCTTGAGGAACTTCTTTAACTGTAGCTGAACAAAGAATTTTATCAAATCCATCTTTCAAGCCAATTTGAGAACAAATAGCAGAAACATCTTTTGCCCCATCAGCACAAAAAAATTTTGCTATACCTTTTTTAACAAAATTATACTTTGCTGTATTTTTTCCCCCAAGTTCTTTTAACTCCAATATTCTTTCTATTGCTATGACTTGCCCTTTTGATTTTTGATTCTCGCTATTTACTAAATAAGAAAGTAAAGAACTCGTCCATCCAGACCCAGAACCAATATCTAAAATTTTCTCCCCTTTTTTAGGCTGCAAAAGCTCTAACATAAAAGCAACTGTCAAAGGCTGAGAAATCGTCTGACCAAAACCTATTGGTAAAGGAATATTTGAATAAACTTCATTTTTGTTGTCTAAATTTACAAAATCCTTTCTATCAATAGCAAGAAAAGCCTCAATAATCCGAGGGGACTTTAAATAACCAAGCTCAATTATTTCTTTAATAAGAATTTTCTTAGAAAGCATAAGCTTTTTAGCCTATTTAGTATACCATAAAGATACCAAAAAATTTAAAAGCCCTTCTGATTTAACAGCAAGGGCTTTATTAAAACTAATAATATTGAGGTTGATAACAACTTCTTTTAATATAAACTTTCTGAGGATTGGAAAAATGTGTTTTTATTAAACATCTTTCTTTTTCCCAGGTACCATTTTCATACGGAACAACTGAATACATACATAATTTTAAAGCTATATCACCTTGTGACCGAAAATATGTTCCAATTCTTTCAACTAAAATATACCAGCAATCGTTTTCTGTTTTAAACCATTTGTTATCTTCTGCCTTAAGCCAACAATTGTTACTTAATTTAAAAGGAGGACTTACTAAACAATATAATTCTTCTGCTCCACAATTCCTATTAAATACAATAATTTTTTTTCCTTCCCATTGATCTAATTCTCGAATACTTCTTATTTGATCACTACACTCAACTCCACCAAAATAAGGCCTGTTCTTTAATAATACCTGACAATCTCTTAACATTTTTATCTCCTTCCTAAAAATTCATATAACCAAATTGGTAGATTAAATACTATCAACTCTCTAATTTTATAAACTTTTTTCCAAAAACTTGAAGGAACTACTCTGGTCTTTTCCCTAACTTCATATCCAGGAATTATTATCGTTTGCGTTTCGTCTACTTTATAATCACATTGGAAAACAATTGCAAAATCTCTTCTAATTCTTTCTAAATTTATATCAGTACAAATATACGTGATTTTCTGAATATTTAAATTCAGTTTTAAATATTCCTGAATTTCAAGCCAATAATAAAGAACCATTTCATTTATTGTGACTATGTATTCATTTTCACTTAAGTCTGGCTTTGCTTTAACTAGAGCATTCGGAGAACAAATAAGCAAGCTTGAATTTCCCATTATTTTTCCTAATTCCAACCAAAAATTATCATCAGGAATCCATAAATTTTTTTGATTATAAG
Organism: uncultured Candidatus Saccharibacteria bacterium; assembly: GCA_964428155.1. Taxonomy (GTDB): domain Bacteria; phylum Patescibacteriota; class Minisyncoccia; order UBA6257; family UBA6257; genus JAQTTC01. The sequence goes on along the minus strand of CAYRXA010000015.1, from coordinate 5,299 downwards.
GGAAAATAACGAACACTTGATTAATATCTTTTTCCTTAATTTTCTTTGAGTTTTTTTCGAGAATTTCATGCTGACGGAAAAACTCTTTTTCTTTTTCCTCACTCCATCTCAATTAATTCACCTCCTTTCTTTATATTTTTAATTTGTAAAGGTTCTATTAAAAAAGATTAAAATATCCTTTTAGAGGATATTTTAATTATAACACTATATTATAAAATAGTCAATAAAGAGCTACATCGGCAGCAAACCTGTACACCTCCAATTAATCTCTGCCATCTTTGTCTCTACGTTGATAACACAAGCAGGATTACATCCCTCTTTCTCTATATCCAAATTTATCCACCAAGTTCCAGTAATCTCATTGCAAATGTAAGTATCTTTAAGATTGTCTCCGCATTCACCCAAAACAGCAATTTTTTTTGCCTCAGATAAACTCAGTTTAAAATCTGTCCCTTTTTTCTGGCAAAATTCTTCTTCTATCCCTTCATCTGGAATAGTTGAAGTTACAGGCACGCTAGTTGATGTTGTAATTATTGAAAAATCTTCAGGTAAATTAAGAACTATTATCCCTTTATTTACTAAATAACCTGCACCTAAGAGCAAAATTACTAATATTAAAAAAATTGAAGTTGATCCTTTTTTATTCATATTTTATCTTTTAATAATAATTATTTATTATAACATAATATATAAAAAATTTACAAAGAAAAAAGACGCCAGTAATTATCTGGCGCCTAAGCAAATTATTCTCTTATAGAATCTATTTCTTTTTCTTGCTATCTTTCTTTTTCTTAGCCATATTTTTTAGGTTTTCCTAAATATTTTGTATTTATTAAAACCTTTTAAAAATTAGAAGTAAATGGGAGACCATCCCCATCAATCTTCTTAAATAAATTTTATATTAAGCAAAAACATTGTCAATGGTGGATAACTTTAATAGTTAAGAACATCCATTGCTTTTTCAAAAAAATGCCCAATCCTTGTTTCCATTACTTGATTTCCTTGCTCTTCTTTAATCCCCATAAAACATTCTGCTGCTTCTTTAGACAAAACCCATGTACATTCATTTTCAATAAGTTCACAACTCATTTCCGTATCTAAACATTCCATTCCTGCAAGAAATTCACAAGTACTTATTGCTTCTGGATTATTTGTACAAAGTTCTCCACTACAACCTCCAACATAGCAATTCTTTTCAGTAAAACAGTTTTTATAGGTTTCTTCATCATTCTCTAAAATAAATGCGTTTTCTCCTTTACTCCAAAAAATCAACGACTCATCATCATTAGCATAACGTATTCCTGATGCAGAAATAGTTTGAGGTAAATTAAAATTTCTTCCATCACTTAAAATAATCTCTACGCTTCCTGATGGAATTGGCATTTCTTCTGATCCTACTGGAATATATTCTCCTTCATAAAAACTTGCTTTTATTGTCTTATCATCGTCACAAATATAATTAACTTCTGAAATAAAAGTTAATTTTTGTGGAGAGAAAATATCCTTATTGTTAATATACCAAATTCCTAAAATTACAAGAATAATTATTATTAAAGAAATAAAAATAAAATTTTTCTTCATTATTTTTTTAAGTTAATTAGCGTTACTAAACCATTTTACTAACCACCCAAACAAACTAAATTGTTTCTCTTGCTCTTCTACAAAATTTTCAACTCTTATTTGCTCCTGCTCTAGTAATTGAACCTGATTTTGAAGTTTTGTTTTATCTTCTTCATTTTGAATATTTCCCAATAATTTATTTAATTGATCTAATCTATTCCTCGTTTGAACCATTTCGCTTCTCATTACTCCAAGATTTCTATAATCTGAGCCAAATAAAAATGTTTGTATTTGATTTCTTGCTTGGACCCTCTCCATTGATTGAATAGTTGTGCTTGCTGAATTATTTTGCTGTTGTGCTATTGTTCTTACTTGCTCGCCAATTCCTTCTTCTGCACCAACAACTCCTAAAAGACCCTGAACAAAATTTGCTACAGTACTTTCATGAATTTGAGCATTAGTTTGTATTTGTTTCTGATTTTGCTCTTGATTCATGTTTTGCCCTTGTACTGTTTTAAACGCTAAACCGGAAACAAGAGAAAAAACAAAAAACACCATCAACAAAACTAATGCGCTATTTTTAATTTTTATCATTTTATTTTTTAATTTTAATGCTTTAGTAATTCGACTTTTTATTATACCACAATACTACACATTTTAATATATTTATAAACTAATAAAAAACCTTAAATCAATAAGGCTTTTATTCAGCAGGGTCTAATGGACGACGTTCGAACCTGTTTTAGATAATAAAAATTATTTTAAATTTGCTTTTCTATTGCTCCTTAAAAATCTGATATTTTAAAATAGGGTAATCATTTATTTGTTCTTCCCAGGTGTTATTAAAATCCCACTCATTATCTTCTGTGATATAAATTTTGTGACCTTTATTATAAAATTCCTCTTCAGACTCTGCTTTATATTCAAAATTAACTCCCTCTTTTTCATAATCAACCGATGATAGATTTTTATTAATTTGTTCATTTTGCAACCATCCAAAGCTATAAATCTCTCCATAATTTCTTCCAACAAATCCTCCTATACAGCTTCCCTTTTCTCCTCCGGCTCCGGTTATTTTCCCTGTTGAGTATGAACTTTTGATCATTCCATCATTGCTTCCTGCGAATCCTCCAATATACCATTCATCCTCTTTTCCGACTATATTTCCTGTTGCGTACGAATTTGTAATGACTCCATTATTATAATTGCCTGCAACTAATCCTCCGATAACATCATCTCCTTCAACTCTTCCAGTTGAGTACGAATTTGTAATTGTATCGTAATTACTTCCAACTAATCCCCCAACGTGGCTTTCTCCTGAAATGCCGCCTACTGAGTATGAGTTTGCAATAACCCCACTATTGTCTCCAGCTAATCCCCCAACATCATATCCTCCTTTAATAACTCCTGTAAAATATGAATTCGTAATTGTTCCATCATTGCCTCCTGCCAATCCTCCAGCATATCTTCCATTTTCTGCTCCGGTTATTTTCCCTGTTGAGTATGAATTTTTAATTGTTCCGTAATTCCTTCCTACCAATCCTCCAAGATTAGATCCATTATATCCCACCTCAACATTACTTGCCGAATGCGAATTTATAATCGTCCCTTCTTTGTTAATGCCGATTAATCCTCCTATCAAATTCCCATTCTCTCCCCCAGACACAATTCCTGTTGTATATGAATCTTCAACAATCCCTTCATTATACCCAATTAACCCTCCAACAACACTATCTCCTTTAATGTCTCCTATAAAATATGAATTTACAATTACACCTCCCTCTGCATTTTGCGCAATTAATCCTCCTATTACACTACTTTTTTCAGCTCCTTTAATAAATCCTTCAAAGAATGAATTTGCAATTGTTCCTTTATTGTACCCAACTAATCCCCCTATATAATTTCCCCATTCTCCTCCACTACACCACATCACTCTTCCAAAATCATCTTTACCTGAAATATTTCCTGTAAAATATACATTTTCAATAGTTCCATTAAGACTAGCCCCAGTCAACCCTCCAACAAAGCAACTCCCACTTATATTTGCATCAATAAAATTTATATTTGAAACCTTTGCTTTTTCATTTATAAAACTAAATAATCCCACAAGATATGAGCCAGGTTTATTAATATATAGATCAATAATATGAAATCCATTGCCTTCAATATTTCCTGAAAATACATTTTCACAATTGTCTATAACTAGATATGAAGATTCTAAGCTCCCCATAAATAAAATTCCTGCATCTCTTCCGATTGGCTCAAATCCTTCACCGCTATTCCATTGATATGTATTATTTTTTCCATTATTTTTTCCATCTTTATCCTTTTCTCCGCAATAAATATCATTCATTAAAATAAAATTGCTGGAGAGATAGTCTTCTTTCCCTAATGCTTGTAATTCAACGCAACTGGTAATTTGATAGGGGTTTTCTAGGCTGCCATCACCGCCAGCAAATGGTTGTGAATCTTTTTTTATCAAATCAACTCTGGTCATGCTTAACTTTATAAAAATCAAAACCACAACAACCAATGCTACGAAAACACAAGTTGCAAATATTTTTAAAAATCTTTTTTTCATAAAATTTATTTTTAGTATAATTAACTATATTTATTCTATCAAAAAATCGCCTAAAAGACGATTTTAAATCTGCTCCGCATCGTGAACAATATTAGAACCATTATACAACGGCAGGGTCTAATAGATGATGTTCGAACCTGGCTTATATAAAAATCTTTTAATAAATTCTTTTTAGGAGTTTTAAAATATATTAAACCATGATTTAGGTATTGATCTTTATTCCATTGGTGGTTCTTCTTCGTCTAAATTTGTTAACCAAATTTCCATCGACATACCCGTATTGCAAGTAATCCAAACGCTATTATAAGATACTTCGCAATTTGCTATTATATCTTTTTGTTCAATTAAGTAATCACAAAGAATTTGTGCAACGCTTTCCAAGTCAGAGGGAGGTGATTGCATAATTTCTTTAACCTTTTTTTCGGCACGATCAGAAGCTTCTTGCATTTCATATAATGATCGCTCCCACTTTTCTTTGCTAATTATATTCAAATTAAAATCCACGGTATATTGCTGATTATCAGATGTTGTTACTAAAATTTTTAATGGCATTTCTTTATGAACTCCTTCCTCTTTTTCATAAAATTCTATAACCCTTGCATAAACTCTATCACCTTTCAAACGGTCTCCGTGACCCGCCAACATACCGTCATCAAACATTTCATCTAATATAATCCAATCCCCGTTTTCATTTTTTCTTAATAATTGAACTGGCGATTCACTCGCTAAAGCATCCGGTTCCTTATTAACTAATATTTCACAATAAACATTCGTTAGTTCTAATACAGAAACATGACCAGGATCACAATAAACTTCTCCTAACCACTCTGGCTTTATTAATGATGCTGACGGGCTCAATAACGTTATTGTGGTAGTAGGTTGAACAATAACTTTGCTAGTAGTAGTACTAATACTTATTGTCGTGGTGGTGGTTGTGATAGTTGATTTGGTTATCACCACAGAAGCGTCTCTTGATTGAAAATATACATAACCACCTATTCCAGCAACTAGAAGAATGGTTATTAATATAATGACTGAAACAAAACCTTTTTTAAACATGTTTATTAATTTAATCTCTTTTATTATACCATAGGTTCGAACATCCTTTAACCCTAAATTAAAAAGCCTTTCTAATAAAGGCTTTTTAGGTCTGCAGGG
>CAYRXA010000014.1:0-6301 GCA_964428155.1 uncultured Candidatus Saccharibacteria bacterium | reverse complement strand
TAGACAAAACGGAATACTTTATTTATATTTTGATCATAAAATTCTGAGAATTTTTTCTTATCCATGACAAACAACAATTTAGTCTGTTAATTGCAAAATGGTTTTTGCTATTTTTTCAGGATCATGACGAAGCAAAGGTCCTTTTCTTAATAAACGGGCAAAAATTACTTTTGGCTTTTTCCATGAATTTAATATTTTTCTGTCATAATTTACTAATTCAGCTTTTTCTGTTTTGTATTGATTTAAATAAAAAGACTTAGGTTTTTCAATATTAACCAAAAAATAATCGATAACATCCTTACCAAGATACCTTTCTAATGTAGCAAAAAAATCTTCAGCTGTAAAATTATTTGTTTCTCCATATTTTGTCATCATATTGCAGATATAAACTTTCTTGGCTTTGGATTTTTGAATTGCTTCTTTAACCCCTTTAACTAAAAAATTAGGAATAATACTACTATAAAGATCACCTGGTCCAATAATGATAAAATCAGCTTCTTTTATGACTTTTAAGGCTTCTTTATTAGCCTTTGGTTTAGGATTTAGAAAAACTTCTCTGATAAAAAGATTGCCATCATGCTTAGGAACATCAATATTAGATTCTCCAACAACTAAAAAATCATTTTCCAAGCGAGCAAAAAGACGAGTATAATCCAAGGTTACAGGGATTACCTTGCCTTTAATTCCTAAAATCTTTGCTGCTTCTTGAATTGCTTTATTAAAATCACCAGTAATCCTTTCTAAAGCTGTTAAAAAGAGATTGCCAAAATTATGGCCTTTGAGACCAACACCATTTTCAAAACGATAATTAAATAGATTAGCTAAAATATGGCTCTCTGAAGAAAGAGCAACTAAAGCTCTTCTTAAATCACCTGGCGGTAAAATTCCAAATTCTTCTCGCAAAACCCCAGAAGAACCACCATCATCTGCCATAGTCACAATTGCTGATAGGTAAAAAGGATGCTCTTTTAATCCAGTCAATACAGTAAAAACCCCAGTTCCACCACCAATAACTACAATCTTTTTCATATTACAAAATTAATAATCCTGTCTTTAACAAAAATAACTTTTTTAATTTTTTGTTTACTTAAATATTTTTTAATATGAGGAGAAGTTTTAGCAAGTCTTTTTGCTTCTGTTTCATTAATTCCTTTTTTAGCTTTAATTTTATCTCTAACCTTACTATTAATCTGAACAACCAATGTAAAAGATTTCTCTTCTATTAATTCACTCTTAAAAACTGGCCATTTTTCCTGTTCTGCTAATTTTCTATGTTTTAAAGCTGTTTGCCAAAGTTCTTCAGCTAAATGTGGTGCAAAAGGAAAAAGCAATAAAACTAAAGTTTCTTTATACTTCTGATTAATTTCTTCAAAAGGCACTTGGTAAAGCTGATTTAAATATTCCATTAAAGCACTAATTGCTGTATTAAAACGTAAGTGCTCTATATCTTCAGTTACTTTTTTAATAGTTTTATGCCTTGCTCTTTCTAGCTCTTTTAAATTTTCTTTTAATTGTCTTTTTGCTTCTATTGTCATTTTTATCGTATCTTTTTCTTTTGACTTATTATCGTCATCACTAATTAAAGACCAAACACGACTAAGAAAACGATAAATTCCAATCACTCCTTGAGTATTCCAAGGCTTAGCAAAAGACAAAGGACCCATAAACATCTCATACATTCTTAAACTATCAGCTCCATATTTTTTTACAACTGTATCAGGACTAATTACATTCCCTCTAGATTTAGACATTTTTTCTCCATCTTCCCCTAAAATAATTCCTTGATTAATCAAACGGGAAAATGGCTCTAAGGTAGAGACCACTCCCAAATCATAAAGAACTTTATGCCAGAAACGAGCATATAAAAGATGTAAGACTGCATGCTCTACTCCACCAATATAAATATTTACTGGCATCCAAGCTTTTTCTTTTTTAGAATCAATTAATTTCTTCTTGTTTTTAGGATCTAAATAACGAAGATAATACCAACAAGAACCTGCCCATTGAGGCATTGTATTTACTTCTCTTTTTGCTGGTCCTTTACATTTAGGACATTTTACATTCACCCAAGAAGAAATATCTGCCAGAGGAGATTCATTCTTACCTGTTGGCTCATATTTTTTAATCTCAGGGAGCTTTAAAGGCAACTGACTCTCTTTTAAAGGAACTAGTCCGCATTTTTCACATTTAATCATTGGAATTGGTTCCCCCCAATATCTTTGACGGGAAAATATCCAATCTCTTAATTTATAACGAACTACTTTTTTTCCTCCAACATAAAAAGCTATCTTCTCCTGAGCTTTTTTATATGGAGTACCATCAAAGGGGCCTGAGTTAATCACATTTCCTTCTGGAGAAATAACTTCTTTAACTGATAAATGAAATTTTTGAGCAAAATCAAGATCTCTTTCATCATGAGCTGGTACTCCCATTATTGCTCCTGTGCCATAATTAATCAAAACATAATCAGAAATCCAGATTGGAATTCTTTCCCGATTAGCAGGATTGATAGCATAAGAACCTGTAAAAACACCTGTTTTTTCTTTAACCGTAGATTGTCTTTCAAAGTCTGATTTTTGAAGAGCTTTTTCAATATATTTAATTGCATCTTCCTGATAATTTTCTTGAAGGATTTTCTTTGTCAAAGGATGCTCTGGTGCTATAACTAAATAAGTAACTCCAAAAATTGTATCCACCCTAGTCGTAAAAACCTTAACAGATTCATTTAATCCAGACACTTTAAAATCCACCTCAACCCCTTCTGATCGGCCAATCCAATTTTTTTGCATTGTTTTTACTCTAGCTGGCCATTCTAATAAATCTAAATCTTCTAATAATCTATCTGCCATGGCTGTTATTTTCAAAACCCATTGTCTTAATTTTTTTCTCTTGACTATATTGCCACAACGATCACATTTTCCATCAACAACTTCCTCATCAGCTAAAACAGTCTTACAAGAAGGACACCAATTAACAGGAACTTCTTCTTCATAAGCTAGTCCTTTTTTATAAAGCTGTAAAAAAATCCATTGAGTCCATTTATAATAATTAGGGTCTGTTGTATTTACTTCTCTTTGCCAATCATAACTAAAACCCATTTCTTGAAGCTGCTTACGGAAATATTTAATATTTTTAGCAACTACTTCTTTTGGGCTTTTTTTTGTCTTAATAGCATAATTTTCTGCTGGCAAACCAAAAGCATCCCAACCCATAGGATGTAAAACTTGAAATCCTTTCATTCGATAATAACGCGATAAGATATCTGAAGCTGTATATCCTTCAATATGACCAACATGAAGGCCTTCGCCTGAAGGATAAGGAAACATATCTAGGATATAAATATGTTTCTTATTTGGCTTATCTTTTGTATGCCAGAATTTATAATTATTTTTAGCCCAAATTTTTTGCCATTTGGGTTCAATTTTATTAGGTTGATAAGACATAAAAATCTATCTTATTGACACTCACCTTGATATTGAATCGCAACTCCTGCTTGAGCAGCAAAACAATCATTTGAATAAGTTTTTCCATCAACTCCACAAACTGGATCCCATAATTCTATACAAGCACCTACTCCATCTGAAGCATCATTTCCTGGAGCATTACCTGGAGGATTTACTCCGTGAGGAGATGATTGAGGAAGTTTATCTTCAGGAATAATTGGAGTAATTATTCTTATTGAACCTCTTGTTTGGTTTTCTATTTCTTCTGCTGAAAACCCTTGCTCTTTTAAAACTTGAGTCCTTTGTTGAATTTGATTTTCTAATCTTTCTTGTAATTGCTCTGCTCTTAATTGAAACTGCTCTGGGCAATCTTCTAAAGGTGCTTGCTGAATTTGTTCCTTAGTTTGCTCCATTATTCTTAATTTCAAAAATTCTCCTGATTCATTTTCTAAACCATTTAAAGGCTGCCATTCTTGAAATTTATTTTCTAAACGATTCATAAATTCTTCTTGATTTTCAAATTTTAAACGAAGAAAAGGCAAAGTCTGGCTGATGTTTTGACGAATATTTTCTATTTGACCAGCAACCTCTGGGGCATGCTCTAATATTTTATCAAAAACTTCTTGATGACGAATTTCAGCTTCAGTTATTTTGTTAAGAATTCTATCAATATTTGGATTTTCTGAAGTATCTTCAAGCCCTTCTAGCCTACTTCTTAATCTATCCATTGCTAAACTATAATTCTCAAAAGCTTTTTCTAAAACTTCTACTGATACTCCTTTTTGAGCTAATGCCTCTGTTTCAGCTAATTTTTCTGAAAGTATTTGTAATTGAGCTTCGCCTTTTTCTACTGGATTTCTTATCAAACCTGTTTTTATTCCACGCCACCATTCTTTAAGAAAATAAAAAGGACTATTAGGAAGCAATCCAACGTTCTTTAACCCTAAGGATTCTAAAACAGAAATATCTTCATTAATTAATGTTGTCGTTGTTGTTTCGCTTTCAGAATTTAAAGATTCCTCAGCAAAAATATAATTTATACTTAAAACATTAATTAAAGTAAAAATTAGTAAGAAGAAAATTACTTTTTTCATATTATTTAATTTTATTATTTTTTAATTTCTTTTAGAAGTATATCACAAAACTTTGTAATTGTCATCTTACCAAGATCACCTTTTCTCCTTTGCCTAACAGCAATATTCTTACTTTTCTCTTCTTTGTCTCCAATAATTAAAGCAAAAGGAATTTTCTGTTCTTCTGCTTTTTTAATTTTTTTAGACAAGGTATCTTCTCCTGACCAAAGGTCTACTCTTAATCCTTTTTCTTGAACTGATTCAAATACTTTTTTTGCAAAAGCTACGTTTTTCTCTTTAATCGGAATAACTGCCACTTGAACTGGAGCCAACCATAAAGGAAATTCTCCTCCATAGTTTTCTATTAAAATTCCAATAAATCTTTCAAGGCTTCCTAAAATTGTCCTATGAAGCATTACTGGTCTTTGTCTTTGACCTTTTTTATCAATATAAAAAAGATCAAATTTTTCTGGCATAATAAAATCTAACTGAATTGTCCCACATTGCCATGTTCTCTCTAGACAATCATTTAAATGAAAATCTATCTTTGGTCCATAAAAAGCTCCTTGCCCTTTATTAACAATAAAATCAATCTTTTTTTCTTTTAATGCTTCCTTCAAGCTTTTTGTAGCTTTTTGCCATATCTGATCAGAGCCCATTGAATTTTCTGGTTTAGTACTTAATTCAACATGATAAGAAAAACCAAATTTTTTATAGATTTTATCTGTAAGATCGATTACCTTTTTTATTTCATCCGTAATCTGTTCTGGGGCCATGTATATATGGGCATCATCTTGAGTAAAACACCTAACTCGGAAAAGTCCCTGAAGAACCCCAGAAAGCTCATGACGATGAACCAAGCCTAATTCTGCTACCTTAAGAGGTAAATCCCTATAACTATGAAGTGAGCTTTTATAAACTAACATTCCTCCAGGACAATTCATAGGCTTTATCGCATAATCTTCCTCATCTATCTTTGTAAAATACATATTCTCCTTATAATGATCCCAGTGGCCTGATCTTAGCCATAAAGATTTACTTAATAAAATTGGGGTTTTTATTTCTTGGTAACCACTTTTTTGATGTTCTTTCTTCCAATAATCTTCTAAAATATTTCTTAAAATCATGCCTTTAGAATGAAAAAAAGGAAAACCTACTCCTTCGTCATGAAAGCTAAATAAATCCAATTCTTTTCCTAATTTTCGATGATCTCTTTTTTCTGCCTCTTCTATTCTTTTAAGATATGCTTCTAATTCTGATTCCTTTAAAAAAGCAACTCCCATGATTCTTTGCAACATTTGATTTGTCTCTTTGCCTCTCCAATAAGCTCCGGAAATTTTAATTAATTTAAAACTCAAAGGAAGCTCTTTTGTGTTTTTTATATGAGGCCCTCGACATAAATCTATAAAATCTCCTGTCTGATAAACAGAAACTGTTTTAGGAGGAACAACCTTCTTTTGCCCTTTAGAAGATTTGCTTTTAATATTTAATATTTCATTTTGATCAGTTGTCCCATATTTTTCCAAATCCTTAAGCAATTCTATTTTATAAGACTGCCCTAAATCTTTAAATATTTTTTTTGCTTCTTTTAAAGTAAGATTCTTTTTATTAAAAGACAGTTCTTGTTTAATAATTTTCTTCATTTCTGATTCGATTTTTGGTAAATCTTCTACAGATAAAGATTTACCAATATCTATATCATAATAAAAACCATTTTCTACTATTGGCCCTATTCCAAACTTAGCTTTAGGATAAAGATTTTTAACTGCTAAAGCTAAAACATGG
>CAYRXA010000013.1:0-12182 GCA_964428155.1 uncultured Candidatus Saccharibacteria bacterium | reverse complement strand
AGATCGTTATGCTCCTTCTTCAGGCACGAAAAAATGTCAAGCATTATCTCAGCTTTCAGGAGTTGATTGTTGTGATTCTGATAACCGAGCATATCCTGGACAGACCGACTACTTCTTGTGGACAAATAATTGTAGCAGCTATGATTATGATTGTGATGGACTAGAAACTAGTGATGGATCATCCTGCAGTGGGTACACTGATTGCAATATGGGGAACCAGCTCTCTCCTCCTTGCTATGGTGGGTCTCTTTGTGCCGGCACTGGGGGCGCGTATGATTCTTGTGAGGAGATAGACTATGTTACTGTAGATACCTGTGGTACTACATGGCTTGAAGAATGTAATTACTATCAATGCTATCATGATTCTGAAGCAGGCTGTGAATTAGTTAGTACGTGGGGTTATGACACAGCTTATAATGCCTGCTCAATTCCTTGTCATTAAGTGATTATCTCATGATTTTTTTATTATTCTTTTAGGGCCCTCTTCCTTATTTTATTAATTTTGACTATTTTAACAAATCTAATCATGATAGGATTTGTTAAAGGTTTTTATCTAAACAGAGACACATCTTGTTTAATTTATTAATAATTTAGATAAGATTTTAGATTGAGAGAATTAATAGCTTTCTAAAACAAACTGTTTATTCAAGCTTAGAAAGGTTACTTATAGCAAAATTGCTATTTTTGTAGTTCTTTGATAAGCTAGTTTTAATTCAATTTTAAAAGGGGTACAGAATTAAAAATGATAAAATTAGAAAAAATATTAAAAAAGGTTTGGTTTTTTATTGGGGGATGTATATTAATTTCTTTTTTTTTAAGTTGGTTAGTATTTGATAAAACAGCGCCTAATTTTCCAGTAGTTTTTCGTTCTAATGATTTTGGTATTAATTTTTTAGGAGACCGAAACTTACTCTGGATAATTCCTATATTAGGAATGGTCTTTATTGGAATTAATTCTTGGCTTTCTCAGCTGATTAAAGATAATAGGGGATTACATGAAAAAAGCTTGAGTTGGCTGCTTTTTTTTGCTAATATAGGAGTTAGTATCTTAGTGCTTTTAATTAGTGTTCAGGTTTACATTTTTAATCTGTAAAAGGCTAAAAAGAGAATCGTAATTTTAATTTTAATTTTTATGCTAGCAGTTATTGAAACAGGAGGAAAACAATATCTTATTTCTCCTAAACAAAAAATAAAGATAGAGAAAATAAAAGGAGCTAAAGAAGGGGAAGAAATAGTTTTTGATAAAGTCCTTCTTTTTATTGATGAAAAAGGAGAAATAAAAATTGGTCAGCCTTATATTTCTGGAATGAAGATTTCTGCAAAATGTGAAGAATTAGGAAAATCTAAAAAGGTGATTGTTTTTCGTTATCATTCAAAAACAAGATATAAAAAGAAAAAAGGCCATCGTCAGCCTTTTATGAAAGTTTCTATAAAAGAAACAAAAACTAAATAAATTAAAAAATGGTGCTGTATGGCGCCATTTTTATTTTCTTCCTTCTAAAGCATTAACTAATGTTTCTGCATCAGCAAATTCTACTTCTCCTCCTTGAGGAAGGCCTCTTCCTAATTTTGTTATTTTAATATCTGGATCAATCTTTTTTATTGATTTTTCTATATAATAAGTAGTTAAATTACCTTCAGATGTAGGGTTTAAGGCCAAGATAACTTCTTTTACTTTTTTAGGAGAAGTAGTTTTAATGCGTGACAAGAGTTTGTCTATAGTTAATTCTTGTTTTCTTGATTCGTCTATCTCTGAAATTAACCCACCTAAAACATGATAAAGACCTTTATATTTATTAGTGTTTTCAATTGAGATTAAATCTGTTTCTTTTTCAACAACACAAATGACAGATTGGTCTCTTTGAGAATCTTGGCAGATTTTACATAATTGATTTTCTTGTTTTGAAGAATCTTTTTCAGAGATAAAAAAACAATTAGGACAGATTTGAGTTTTAGAAAATAAATTAGTAAAAGCGTGATAAAAACTATATTGCGTTTCTTTTTTTTGATGCAATAGCCAAAAAGCCAAACGAGTTGTTTGGCGAGGACCAATTCCAGGTAATTGGCTGAATATTTTGATAAAATCTTTTATTGGTTTTGGGAGTTCCACAAGAGTAGATAATATTAAATGTTTTATTCTTCAGGTTCGTAGATATCTTCTTCTTTTTCTAAATTACGAAAACTAGCTAATTGTTCATTAAAGAATAAATTGATAACTCCTAAAGGTCCATTTCTATGTTTAGCAATTCTAATCTCAGCAATGTTTTGTTTTTCAGTTTCTTCTTTATAGCGATCTTCACGATAAACAAACATGACAACATCAGCATCTTGTTCTAAGCTTCCAGTTTCTCTTAAATCAGAGAGGCGAGGAATACAAAGAGGACCTCTTTGTTCTACAGCTCGAGATAATTGGGAAAGAGCGACAACTGGAACATTTAATTCTCTAGCCAAGGCTTTAAGAGATCGAGATATTTCAGAGTATTGTTGAACAGTGCTTTCTCGATTAAGAGAAGGGGCAATTAATTGAATGTAGTCAATAACAATCATTCCTAAATCAACTTGGGCTTGAAGACGGCGTGCCATTGTTCTAATTTGCATTACAGTTGGTGAAGGAATGTCGTCAATAAAGATTGGTGCCTCAGCTAATCTAGATAAAGCGTCCTGAATTAAGTTAAAATCATTAGTTTCTCCTTCGGTTGAGAGCATGCCAGTTCTTATCTTCCATAAATCAACAGTTGATTCAGCAGAAATTAATCGGTCAACTACTTGTTCTTTTGACATTTCTAAACTAAAGATTCCTACAGGAGCTTTTTCTTTTAAAGCAGCATAACGAGCAATGTCTAGGGCAAGAGAAGTTTTTCCTAATGAAGGTCGTCCACCAATAATTACTAAGTCAGATTTTTGTAAACCAGCGAGTTTGCTATCTAAATCATTAAAGCCAGTGCTGACTCCTCTTAATTTATCTCCTCCTTTATGTAATTGATCAATTCTGTCAAATGCTTTTACCAATTCTTCTTTTAAGGTAACAAAATCATAAGCAATTGATTTTTGAGAGATAGAGAAAATGGTTTGCTCTGCTCTGTCTAAAACATCATTTATATTTTCAGATTCTTGCCAGCCCAATTCAGCAATTTTATATGAAGCAGATATTAAATCACGCAAAACTCTTTTTTCATGAACTATTTGGGAATAATGGGCAACATGAGCACTGCTAGGAGTTTTATTAACAAGAGAAGTAAGGAAACTTCCTCCGCCAATTTCTTCTAATAATTTCTTTTCTTTTAAGCGATTAGTTACAGAGAGAACATCAATTGGTGCATTTTTTTTATACAAATCCAAGATAGCTTCGTAAACAATACGATGCTGAGGTTTATAAAAATCTTCAGGGAATAGAGAGTCAGCTACTTTAGCAATAGCGTTTTTATCGATCATTAAGGATCCTAAAGTTGATTCTTCTGCTTCTGTGTTTTGAGGCGGAAGTTTGTTTTGGATTTGATCAAGATTATTTTTATCAATCATAAATTCTTTAGATTAATTTTTAAATATTTAGATTAGGTCTAACAAGAGTACCATTTTTAGTGTCTTTTAAAAAGAATCCTTGTTTTTCTATTTTTTTTCTTATTTCATCTGCTTCTTTCCATTTTTCTTCTTTTCTTAATTGTTCTCTTTTTTTACTTAATAAAAGTATTTCTTTAGGAGGAATAATTAATTTAATTTTATCTAATTCTAGTCCAAAAACTTTATCAAAAAATAGAGCTAAGTTATATGCTTCTTTAGGATCGAATTTTTTTTGATAATAACCTTTAATTAATTTCCAAAAAACAGCTAAGGCTTGAGGAGTATTTAGATCATCATTAATGGCTTTTTCAAAATCTTTTTTTATTTCCTGCAAAGATAAAGAAAATTTAATATCAATTTCTTTTTTAGAATTTGTTTTTATTTTTCCTTCATTAAGGCAATCTAAAACAAAATTGTAAATATTGTTTAGACTTTCTTGGGCGTTTTTTAAAGCTTCTAAAGAAAATTCCAAAGGTTTTCGATAATGAGCATTAAAAGTAAGATAACGAAAAGCTAAAGGAGAAAAGCCTTGTTTTTTTAAATCATTAATTAAAATCATATTCCCTTCAGATTTGCTCATTTTTGAATCTTTGAGAACAAGAAATTCTCCATGAAGCCAAAAATTAACAAATTTTTTTCCAGTGGCTGCTTCAACTTGAGCAATTTCATTTGTGTGATGAATTGGTATTAAATCACTTCCCCCAGCATGAATATCTATAGTTTGGGCTTTTTCTGGGAAGAACTTTTTGTTGTCAAAAGCTTGGCCTAAATATTTTAAATTAATAACAGCACATTCAATATGCCAACCTGGAAATCCTGTTCCCCAAGGCGAAGACCATTCCATTTGTCTTTTTTCATTAGGAGAAGAAAATTTCCAAAGAGAGAAATCTGTAATATTCTTTTTTTCAGGAGATAATTCTATTCTTGCTCCAGCTTTTAAAGTTTGATTAAGAGTTTTAAAATTCATTCCTGCTAATTTTCCATAGTCTTTAAATTTGGAAGTATCAAAATATATGCCATCGCTAGTTTTATAAGTAAATCCTTTTTTTTCTAAAACTTGAATAAGGGAAATAGCTTCTTCAATAAAATTTGTTGCTTGGGCAATTTTGTTTGGAGCAAGAATATTTAATTTTTTGCAATCATCAAAGAAAGCTTTTGTATAAAATTCAGCTATTTCATAAGCAGATTTTTTTTGTTTTTGGGCAGCTTTCTCAATCTTATCTTCTCCAGTATCAGCATCAGAGGTTAAATGACCAACATCAGTAATATTCATTATATGGTTCACCTCATATCCCTTAAGTAGCAAAGTTCTTTTTAAAATATCTTCAAAAAGATATGTTCTAAAATTTCCTATATGAGCGTAAGAATAAACTGTTGGACCACAAGTATAAAGCCCAACCTTTTCCTTTTTGAGAGGGTTAAAAATTTCTTTCTTTTTTGTAAGAGTGTTATAAAAGCTAATCATTTAATTTAGAGTAATTTCTTTTTTTTAAGGTAAGTAAAGATTAAAGCTGAAGGGATAAAGGCAATAAATAAAATAAACCAGAAATCATGAGAAGAACCAACAAAAGGAAGATATTCGGTATTCATTTGATAAGCACTAATCATTAAAAGGGCAGGCCAGGTTATTAAAGAGAGAATGGTATAAATTCTAGTTAAGATATTAATTTTATGTTCAATTAAAGAATTATTAGTGTTTTCTAAAGATTCAATATTATCTTTAAAACTAGTAATAAGGTTTTCTACTTTTATACTGTCTCCAACTAAATCTTCAAAATAAATACGTTTTTTCTCTCCAAAGATTCTAATCCCTTGTCTGGCAAGAGAATTCAAAGTTTCTTTTAGATATCTGAAGGTTCTTTGAAAATTAAGGACATCTCTTTTAATAAAAGAAATATTAGGAATAGCTTGTTCTTGTTTTCCTTGAAAAATATTCTTTTCTACTTCATTAATTTTTTCTTGAATATGAGCAATTTGTCTCATTGCAAAATCAAGAAAATATTCTAAGATAAAATACAGAAGTTTTATAGGATCAGTGAGATAAAGGTTTTCAAAGTCTTTGCTATACACTTTTTCCATAAATTCTTCACGCATTTCAACATTAGTTTTATAGCAAACAGTAATCAAGGCGTCTTTGGTGATAATAATATCTAGTTCCCAAGGCAAAGATTGTTTTTCTATATCATCCCAACAAGGGAAATGAGTTACTAAAAAGATATATGGATCATAAACTTCTGCTTTGTCTCTTTGAGAAAAATCTTTTAATTCTTCAAGAATAAGAGGGTGAAATCCGTAATTTTTACGAAGAAAATCAATATCTTCTTCGTTAGGAGAAGTAATATCTACCCAGGTTATTTTTCCTTTAAATATTTGTCTCATATGTTTTATCGTTAATCTTAGTTTTTTAATTTTACCATGGCCTAAAAAACCAGGCAAACTAGTGAGTGGACAAAGAGGGGATAATATTTTAGGTCTTTATATTTAGCACTCTTGACATTTGACTGCTAAATAGTAAAATAGGAAGAAAGAATTAATGATTACAAAAATTCAATTTGAGAAAAGCGATGGAGATAAAGGTGAAAACAGAAAAGATTTTATTCTTAAAGCTTTAATTCAGGAATATATTCAGACTGGAGAACCAGTAGCTTCTCAAATTTTAAATATAAAATATCGATTAGGGGTAAGCTCGGCAACGGTTAGAAATCATTTTGTAGTTTTGACAGAAGGGGGTTATTTATATAAACCTTATATCTCAAGCGGGCGAATACCAACTGATAAAGCTTGGAAGTTTTTTATTGAAAGAATTTTCAATGAAGAGAATGATTTTTTGAGTCATTGGGAAAAAAGATTTGAAAATCAGTTTTCAAAGATTAATTTAAAATCATCTATTAATACTCAAGCAATAGAGAAGATAAAAGAAGTAGTAGAGATAATAGCTGAAGAAAGTCATTCATTTTGTTTTTGTTATTTATCTCAAGAGAATGAATTAATTAAACAAGGGTTGAAATATATGTTTACTGAAATGATGGAAGAAGAATTATTAAATTTGGAATTAATTCAAGAAATAGCTGAATCTTTAGAGAAATTAGATCAAAAAATAAAGAAAATAAAAGTAAAACAAGGCCCCCTTGTTTTTATAGGGAAAGACAATCCATTTTTAAAATCAGACCAATTTAGCTCTCTTTTAACCGCTGTTTCTCATCCTAAATCAATTTTTGGAATTTTAGGACCCAAAAGAATGTCATACAAAAGAAATATTGCTATTCTAAAAGCACTTTCTAATTCAACTTCTTAATTTTAAAATATTTCTCAAAAAACTAATAAAAATAATAAAATGAAACAAAAAGATAACAAGCCCAAAGAAGAAAATACTCTTCATAAGGAAATTGAAAAGCTGAAGGAAGAAAAAGAAGAATATTTAAAGGGCTGGCAAAGAGAAAGAGCAAATTTTATCAATTATAAAAAAGAGGAAAAGGAAAGATTTAAAGAATTAATAAATTTTTCTAATGAAAGGTTGATAAAATCATTAATTACTATTCTTGATGGATTTGATCTTGCTATTCAGAGTTTTGCTCAACAAGGGAAAAGTGAAGAAGAAAATACAAATTTTTTAAAGGGAATTTATTTAATTAAAAATCAGTTAGAAGATATTTTAAAAAAAGAAGGAGTAGAAATGATTGAGGCAGAAATCGGGCAAGCGTTTGATCCAGCCTTTCATGAAGCAGTAGCAGAAGTTGAAAATGAAAAATTTGATTCTCATGTTGTTGTAGAGGTTTTAGAAAAAGGATTTATTCTTAATGGAAAAATAATTCGTCCTTGTCGAGTTAGTGTGACGAAGTAAAAAAATAAAACTTTAAAATTTAATTATTACTATTATGGCAAAAATATTAGGTATCGATTTAGGAACAACTTTTTCAGCAATGGCAACTATTGAAGGGGGCCAACCTAAAGTTGTAGAAAATGCTGAAGGCGAAAGAACGACTGCTTCAATCGTCGCTTTTTCTAAAAGCGGAGAAAGATTGGCAGGAACATTAGCTCGCCGTCAGGCAATTACTAATCCTCAAAATACAATTTATTCAGTTAAAAGATTAATTGGAAGAAAATTTTCTGATCCTATTGTTCAAAAAGATAAAGATCTTTTGTCTTATGAAATTAGAAAAGATGCTAATGAAGGAGTAGAAATTAAAATGGGAGATCGTTGGTATAAGCCTCAGGAAATTTCAGCTATGGTTTTACAGAAATTAAAAGCTGATGCAGAATCAAAATTAGGAGAAAAAATAACTGATGCAGTTATTACTTGTCCAGCATATTTTGATGATAGCCAAAGAAAAGCAACAAAAGATGCTGGAGAAATAGCTGGTTTTAATGTTAAAAGAGTTATTAATGAACCTACGGCTGCTGCTTTAGCTTATGGTTTAGAAAAAAAGAAAGATCAAGAAATCGTAGTTTATGATTTTGGAGGAGGAACTTTTGATATTTCTGTTCTTTATGTTAGTCCTGAAACAATCGAAGTTAAAGGAACTGGTGGAGACACCCATTTAGGTGGTGATGATTTTGATCAAGAAATAATGGACTGGGTAATTAAAAGTTTTAAGAAAGACGAAGGAGTGGATTTGAGTAAAGATCCTTTAGCTTTACAAAGAATTAAAGAAGCAGCAGAAAAAGCAAAAAAGGAGCTTTCTTTTACTAATCAGGTAGAAATTAATCTTCCTTTCATTACTTCTGGAGCTTCTGGACCTAAACATCTTTCATATACTTTAAATCGTTCTAAATTAGAAGAATTAACTGATGAATTTATTAAAAAATCAATTGACTTAACAAAGCAGACAATAGAAGAATGCGGATTAAAAGTTTCTGATATTGAAGAGGTAATCTTGGTAGGTGGACAAACTAGAATGCCTAAAATTCAGGCTGAAGTTAAAAAATTGTTTGATAAAGAACCAAACAAAGAAATTAATCCTGATGAAGTTGTGGCAATTGGTGCAGCTGTTCAGGCTGGAATTCTTAGTGGAGAAATGAAAGATGTTCTATTACTAGATGTAACTCCTCTTTCTTTAGGAATAGAAACTTTAGGAGGAGTAAATACTGTTTTAATTCCTAAGAATACAACTGTTCCTGCTAGCAAGAGCCAAGTATTTTCTACTGCTGCTGATAATCAAACCTCAGTAGAAATTCATGTTCTTCAAGGGGAAAGACCAATGGCTGCTGATAATAAATCTTTAGGAAGATTCATTTTAGACGGAGTTCCTCCAGCTCCTCGTGGAGTTCCTCAAGTTGAGGTTAGCTTTGATTTAGATGCTAATGGAATTTTAAATGTTAAAGCAAAAGATAAGGCAACAGGAAAAGAACAATCAATTCATATTGAGGGATCTTCAGGTTTATCAAAAGAGGAGATAGAGAAGTTGAAACAGGAAGCCGAACTTCATAAAGAAGAAGATGAGAAGAAAAAACAAATGATTGAAGTAAGGAACAATGCAGAAACTTTAGTTTATAGTGCTGAAAAAAGCCTTAAGGAAGGAGGAGAAAAAATTCCAGCAGATTTAAAGACTAAAGTTGAAGAAAAGATAAAAGAAACAAAGCAAGCGCTTGAAAAAGATGATGCTGATGAAATTAAAAACAAAACAACAGAACTTTCTCAAACTCTTTCAGAGATAGGTTCTCATCTTTATAAAGATCAACAAAAACAAGGAGAACAAAAAGCAGAAGAAAAAGACGGATCTTCAAAAGAAGGAGAGACTCAAGAAGAACAAAAGGAACCAAAAGAAGATGCAAAAGATGCTGACTTTGAGGAAAAATAAAGTCTGTGATATAATTTATTAATGGAACAAGAATCTAATCTCTATAAAGCTTATAAATTAGCTCATAGAGACAGAACAGTCTTTATTAAGAATTCTATTTTAGCCATTGCTATTATAATTTGCTTTGGATTAGGGTCTATCTTTTTTCTTAATTTCCTAAATAACCTTGTAAGCAGTAATTTAGTAATGGCTATTTTGTTTTGGTTGATAGGACTGTCTTTATTGCCAATAGTTTTCCTTATTATCGATCTTAAAAGTTTTTTAATTTGGAATGTAGCTTTTAGCTTTGTATCTTTTCTGCCTTTTTTGTTTAAGGCTCAATGGAATTATTATTTTTTTGTAATTGGTGGATTTTTGTTTTTGTTTTTATTTGTTTCAAGATCAATCATTCAAGGAGAAAGCAATGTTTTACTAGATCTTAAATGGATAAGAGTTGTTTCCAAAGGATCACTTGTTTTGCTCTTAGCATTTGTTGTTATTGTAGCTAGCTTAGCTTATTTCCAAGGTAAACCAGGGCAGATAGAACAAAGTAGTGAGCAAGTTTTAGATTCTTTACTTGTTCGAAGTGAAGGAGTTCAAGCTGCTTTTGGCCTTCAATTAACAGGGACAATAGATGAAATCTTAGAAGATTATATTGAAAAACAAATTTCTGAATTAGATGATCCAATACAAAGAAGTCTTGTAGATAAAGAAAGTTTTCTTATTCAATCAAGATCTGATTTTTCTGAGTTTTTTGGTGTTTCTTTGACAGGAGAGGAAAAATTATCGTCTTTATTAATAGAATGGATAAAAGTTCGTTGGCAAGTTATCCCTCCAGCTCTTAAAGTTGCTTTAGCTTTCTTTATTATTTTTGCTATCCTCAGTCTTTTAAAAATTGTAAATATTGTTTTTTCTATAGCTTTAGCTGGTTTAAGCTGGATTTTGGTTCAAATTCTAATTTCACTTAAGTATTTGAAAATTAAAAGGATTGGAATAGAAAAACAGGAAATAACAATAGCTTAATATATGGAAGATTATTATAACGTTTTAGGGGTTTCGCGTGATGCGTCACCTGAAGAAATTAAAAAAGCTTTTTATAAATTAGCGCACAAACATCATCCTGATAAAGGTGGTAATGCAGAAGAATTTAAAAAAATTAATGAAGCTTATCACATCTTGTCAAATAAGGAAAAAAGAGCGCAATATGATAAATTTGGCAGGGTTTTTGAAGGATCAGGTGCTGATTTTAGCGAAGGTTTTTCTGGCTTTAATTGGCAAGGCGGTGATTTTGATATGCCTTTTGGTTTTTCAATGAATAATGTTGATTTGAATGATATTATCTCTGATTTATTTAGAGGAGCAACAGGAGCAAGCTCAAGAAGAACAAGGTCTCAGAGTAGTGCTAATAAAAAAGGAAGGAATATAGAAGTTAGTTTAGAGTTAAGCTTAGAAGAAGCTGCTTTTGGTTCAAAACAAGATATTTCTTTTAAGACTTATCTTGTTTGTGAGCATTGTCAAGGCAAAGGATATGAGCCAGGTTCTAAATTGAAAGAATGCGCCTATTGTAAGGGCGAAGGTTCTATCAGGCAATCAAGGAGAACAATTTTTGGTGAAATTACACAGATAGTTGAATGTCCAAAATGTAAAGGGAAAGGAAAGATTCCTGAAAAGCCTTGCAAGGTTTGTGGTGGAGATGGTCGTTATTATGGCGATAAAAAAGTTAAGGTTGAAATTCCTGTTGGCATTAGAGATGGTGAAACAATAAGAATTAGGCAAGAAGGAGAAGCTGGAATGTTAGGTGGGCCAAGCGGTGATTTATATATTCGAATTATTATTAAGCCTCATGCAATTTTTGAAAGGCAAGGAGATGATTTATATACTTCTTTATCAATTTCTTTTCCCGAAGCAGTATTAGGGGATAAAAAAGAAATTCAATTACTTAATTCAATAGAAAAACAAACAGAGAAAAGTGTTCTTTTAAAAATTCCAGCAGGAACAGAGTCTGGGGAAATCTTTCGTTTAAGAGGTAAGGGGATTAAGCATTTTGATTCTCCAGGTCAAGGAGATCTTTATGTCAAAGTTAAAATTAAAACTCCGAAGAAAGTTTCTGCTAAAGCAAAAGAACTTTTAGAAGAATTAAAAAAAGAATTAGGATAATTAAAAATTATTCGCTATAATATATGGGCAGATTATGAAAAATTTTACTAGTTTAATAAAAGAAACTTTCGAAATATTCAAGCAAAAAAATGCAATTTGGTCTATTTTAATTGTTTTTTTAATAGGAATTTTAATTTCTATTATAATTTATAGTGCCTTATTTTTTGGATTAATAGCTGCTCTTGCAGGCGCAAAAACAACACTGCTTCTTGTTTCCCTGCTTTTAATGTTAATAATTCTTTTATTAACAGGAATATGGTCATTGTTTGTTACGCTTGCTTTAATGATTCATATAATAAAGCCAGAAAAGAATAAATTAAAAGAAATTTTTAAAGAAGCATGGAATAAGCTAGGTCAAGGTCTTTGGATAGCTATTTTGACGATCTTTTTTGTTGGTTTAGCATCCATTTTCTTTATTATTCCTGGAATTATAGTAGGACTTCTCTTGTCTTTGGGCACCTATATTTTAATAGTTGAAGATAAAAAAGGAATGGCTGCTTTAAAACGCAGTTGGAATTTAGTTAAAGGTGGTTGGTGGAAGTTTGTTGGTAGAATATTGCTTTTGGCTGTTATCATTAATATATTCTTTTATATCTTAAATTCTATTCATGAAATTTTAGTAAGTATTTTTCAATTTATTTTTATTCCATTTAATATAATATTTATTTATCTTCTTTACTTGGAACTTAA
>CAYRXA010000012.1:0-3525 GCA_964428155.1 uncultured Candidatus Saccharibacteria bacterium | reverse complement strand
TAAATCCGAAGCTCCTTGTTGAGCAGCCAAAACCATTAACTCTGCTAATTTTTTTTGATAATCCATAAATATATATTTTAAAAATCAAAATTCTAATTCCAGTTTTAAATTATAAATTTTGAGCCTTTAGATTAAATTTTCTCATTATACATATATTATACTAAAAACATATCAAGAAAGTAAAGCGCTAAACCAAAAATAGCAACTACTCCTGAAATTAACCAAAAACGCATTGTTACTTTAGTCTCTGGCCATCCTTTAGCTTCAAAGTGATGATGAATAGGAGTAGAAAGAAAAAGTTTTTTCTTTCTTGTCTTACGATAAATTTTTTGAATTATTACTGAAAGAGATTCTGCTACTAAAATAAAACAGAAAAAAGGAAGATATAAAGCTGTATCAGTTATCATTGCTACTACACCCATTGTTATTCCTAAAGCCATTGCTCCTGTGTCTCCCATAAAAAACCTCGCTGGATAAACATTAAACCAAAGAAAAGCAATAATACTTCCTATAAGAACACTTAAGAAAGCAGCTAAATCATACATTCCCTGAGAAAAAGCAACTACTAATAAACAAGCAAAACCTATTAAAGAAACTCCAGCTGCTAAACCATCTAATCCATCTGTCTCATTCATAGAAAAAGTAGCGGCTACTAAAACAAAAACAAAAAACAAGATATACCAAACACCTAAACCAATTTCCCCAAAAAAAGGAATGTAAATAGCCTCTCTTCCTAATTTTGCCCAAAACCACCAAGCTCCTATTAAAGAAATTAAAGTATAGATGGTAATTTTTTCTTTCATTCTTAAACCACCTCCTTTAGGTCCAATTTTAAGAACTCCTAATAAATCATCTCCCCAACCAACTAAAGCAGCTCCAATCATTGCTCCTAAAGGCAACCAAGTTTGAGAACGAGATAAAAAGTTTAAAGCACCAAAAAAACCATTTGTTATTTGAGAAAGATAAAAAAAGAATAAAGTAACAATTAAAACAGATCCCCAAACAAGAATACCACCCATTGTTGGTGTTCCTTCTTTTTTCTTATGAAGAGAAATATATACTGGTGCATTATTATCTTCTCTAATTTGTTTACCAAAATGATATTTATAAAGAAAATGAGTTAAAAATGGAGTTAAAAAAATGGCTAACACAGAAGTGAAAACTCCAAGAAAAAGGATTCTAATAAGATAAAAAGATGGAGAACTAAATACCATAATTAATTATTTTCTATTAAATCTTTTGTCCAATTATAAAGCTCTATTGTGTCTCCAAATCGATCAGATGAATTTAAAACAATAATTGCTATTACTATCTTATCATCTTTTTCAGGAAAGGGAAATTCATAAATAGTTAGAAGACAATCTCTTGCTTCTGGTGTAGAACCTGTTTTTCCTCCCCATAAATTATCAATCTGATCAACTAAAATATTCGTATTCTCTATTTCATGCATTATCATATTATCAATAGAATAAACTATGGCATCCTTTTTGCTAGTAATTTCCCCAAGAAAAGGATAATTTTTATAAACTTCCCTGCTTAAAAAAAACATATCTTCAATACTAGTAAAATTTCCTTGTCTATCCAAACCACTAGCATCAAAAAAAGCAGTATTGAATAAACCTATCTCTCTCGCTTTTTCATTCATCAAATTAACAAAATCTTTTTCTTTTTTATCTAAAGCTTCCTCAAAAGCTTTAGCTGCATCATTAGACGAAGGAAGTAAAAGAATTTTTAATAAATCACCTGCTTTAATTCTTTCATTAACAACTAAACCCCCTTCTTCTCCTTCCATGCTAATAGCATAATCACTGAGTATAATTTCTTCATCTAAAGAAAAATTATCTAAAACAATCATTCCTGTCATTAACTTAGTTAAAGAAGCTGGAAATAAATGAAGCCTACTATTCCTTTTAAATAATATTTTTCCAGAGTTAATTTCTCCTACTAAATAAGAAACTGAACCTAGCTCAGGAGGAGCAACATTAACTTGTAGAATATCATCAATTGTAACCTCTACATTTTTCTGCTGCCAAAAACCTCCAATAAATATCATTGCTAAACAAAAAATAAAAACTGTCCAAAAAAAGCATGCCTCATTTTTATTAGAAAAATGCAAAAAAGAATTTTTCTTTTTCTTATTTTTTAAACTCTTCATATTGAGGCAATTCTTTAATATTGTTAATTCCTAAATGTTGTAAAAAAGTGAAAGAAATATTATACAAATATGTATTTGATTTTTGGGGATGTCGAGAACGTTCAATAAGCCCTCTTGATAATAATTGACTAAGAGTATAGCTAGAATCCACTCCTCTGATTTCATTAATCTCTGTCCTGATGATTGGTCCTTGATAAGCAATAATTGCTAAAGTCTCTTGCGCAGCAGCACTTAAATCACCCTCAAAAACTTCTTTTTTTAATTTTTGAATAAAAGGAGTTGCTTCTGGAGCTGTTACCATCAACCATTGCTCATTGTTTAAAAGAATCCTAATTCCTCTTTCTTGGTTTTTAAATTCTTCCATTAAAGAATTTAAAGCTTCTTTAACATTTTCTTCTTTTTCTCCAATAAGTTTACTTAATCTCTCTAAAGACAAAGGCTCTCCAGCAGCAAAAAGTAAACTTTCTATTTTTGACTTGATATCCATAATGAACTAAAGTTTTTTTCTTGTTTAATTTTAATTAAATTCTTTTTAGCTAAATAAAGAACTGCTAAAAAAGTAACGATTAAATCCATTTTCTGCTCTTTATTTGTTTTTCCCCCAGCTAATTCTGTAAGGCTATAACTTTGTCCTTGAGTCAGCTTTTCTATCAATTCTTGAATTCTTTCTCTTAAACTAACTATTCTTGCTATCTTTTTTTCTTCTAAAGGTTTTGATTCTTCAAATCCAGCTAAAATCTTTTTAAAAGATTCTGCTAAATCAGAAATTGATAAATGAGGAGGTGGTAAAAATTGAACTGCAACATCTTTCCAAGGAGCCCGGGTAAAAAGAAAAAATCCTTTTTGCCATAATTGATAAATCTCTCCTCCCTTTTCTTTATACTTTTTATATAATTGTAGCTTATGCTCTAAATCTAAAATTTCCTCTTCTTCTTCTGGCTCCATTGTTAATACTGGTAAAAGAGTTTTTGATTTTATTAACAAAAGAGTTGCTGCAATAACTAAAAAATCTGCTAATTCTTCTGAGGCAACTAATGTTTGATCTTCAATATATGAAAGATAATCCTGAGTAACTTTAGCTAAAGAAATTTCTGTAATTTCAAAATTGTTTTTTTCTACTAATTGCAACAAAAGATCTAAAGGTCCTGAAAATTTTTGAGTACTAATTTCGTACATAAATGCTTAATTATTTTTTTCTATCTTTACTTCTGCTAAAAGAATATTTTTAACATTATTCACCAGCAAAGACTTAAATCTTTCCTCCAGAGCTTTGTAGAAAAAATAACTTTCTTTTTTGTATTCTACTAATGAATCTTTTCCTCCATAAGCCCGAAGCGAAGTAGAGTCTCTTAAAAATTCCATTTTTTCAA
>CAYRXA010000011.1:0-21628 GCA_964428155.1 uncultured Candidatus Saccharibacteria bacterium | reverse complement strand
AGCTGCCAAGCTAAAAAAGATATCTCCCTTTTTTTTATCTATACCAAATTCAACAAAAGAAGTATTAACTGAAGGAGGAATTACTTTAATCTTAAGCCTATTGCATTCAGTAATTTCAATTGCAATTCTATCTAAATTACCAAAATCAGAAGTTAAAAGAGCAGCCATAAAAGCATTTGGATAATGAGCTTTCAACCAGGCAGTTTGATAAGTAATTCTAGCATAAGAAGCAGCATGACTTTTATTAAAACCATAACGAGCAAAAGGAATAACCCAATTCCAAATTTTTTCTGCTGTTCTTCTTTCTATTTTATTCTTAACCATTCCTTCAATCATTTGATCTTTTTGAGCCTCTAATAATGATTTTATTTTCTTACCAACTGCTTTTCTCAAAACATCGGCTTGAGCCATAGAAAAACCAGCTAAATCATGAGCAATCTGCATCAATTGTTCTTGATAAATACAAACTCCATAAGTATTTTCTAAAATTGATTCTAATTGTGGATGAAAATAATTAATTTTTTCTTTTCCATGTTTTCTATTAATAAACTGGGGGATTAATTCCATTGGTCCAGGACGATACAAAGCTAACATGGCAATAATATCTTCAAATTTTGTAGGTTTTAATTCTTGAAGGTATCTTCTCATTCCCCCAGATTCCACTTGGAATAATCCTACACAATTACCACTGGAAAGTAATTGATAAACTTTTTCATCATCATATTTTAATTGTTCTAAATCAATTTCTTTGCCATAAACTTTCTTAATAATCCTAATTGTGTTTTTAATAATTGTTAAGTTAGCTAGCCCTAAAATATCTACCTTAAGCAACCCAATCCTTTCCAAAGAATACATATCATATTGAGTAATCACTTCTTTATCATTGCGACTAGAATGTTGCAAAGGAGAATAATTTACTAAAGGCTCACGAGAAATAACAACTCCAGCTGCATGAGTTGAGCCATGGCGGGCTACTCCTTCTAACTGCTGAGCCATTTCAATGACTTCATGAGCTTCATTATTAGTTGACACTAACTGCCGAAGTTCTGGAATTATTTTTAAAGTCTTTTTTATTGAGTAATTAAAGGGAATCAATTTTGCTATTTGATCACCTAATGAATAAGAAAAACCTAAAGCTCTGGTAACATCACGGATAGCCATACGAGATTTCATTATTCCAAAAGTAATAATTTGAGCCACATGATTTTGACCGTATTTTTCAGTAATATAATTAATTAATTCTGCTCTTCTATTATCAGCAATATCAATATCTATATCTGGAGGTTGAATTCTTTCAGGATTAAGAAATCTTTCAAAAAAAAGGCCGTATTTTAAAGGATCAACTGAAGTAATGCCTAAAACATAGGCAACTAAACTTCCAGCAGCAGAACCTCTGGTATTAGTTAAAATTCCTTGTGTTTTTGTAAATTTAATAAAATCTTGAATAATTAAAAAATAATCAGCAAAACCAGTTTTCTTAATAACACCTAATTCAAAATCAAGTCTTTTTCTCGCTTCTAAATTTTTATCGGGATAAATTTCTTTAAATTTCTTTAAAGCTATTTTTTTAAGATGTTCGTAAGAATCTTCACCAGAAGTCACTTCAAAATGAGGCAAAATTACTTTGCCTAATTCTAATTTCAAATCACATTGCTTAACTATCTTTTCAATGTTATCAAATAAATCTGGACGATGAGAAAAATCTTTTATAATTTCTTCTCCTGATTTAAAATACAAATCTGCTTCTTGCATTGTAAAACGATCTTCATCTTCAATTACTGATCCTGTTTGAATTGCTAAAAGAACATCCTGTGCTTTCTTGTCTTCTTTTTTAATATAGTGAACATCTGCAGTAATAACTGCCGGAATTTTATATTCATCAGAAATTTTCAATAGACCATCATTAATTTTTTGCTGTTCTTCAATTTCAGGATGATGTTGTAACTCCAAATAAAAATTTTCTTTTCCAAAGATTTCCTGATATTCTTTTGCTAATTGAACTGCCTTTTTATAATCATTAGCCAAAATAGCAGAAGAAACTTCTCCTCGTGCGCACCCTGAAAGAACAATTAATCCTTTACTATATTTTTTTAGAACTGCTTTATCAACTCGAGGCTTATAATAAAAACCCTCTAGCTCACCAATACTGACTAATTTTAAAAGATTTTGATAACCAGTCTTGTTTTTAGCTAGAACTACTAAATGATAAAATTTAATATCCCCTTTTGGGCTTTTTTCATCTAAAGAATGAGGAGCCAAATAGAGCTCACAACCAACAATTGGTTTTATTCCCATTTTTATAGCTGCATCATAGAACTCAATTGCTCCATGCATCACTCCGTGATCAGTCAGGGCCAAAGCGTTTAAACCCATCTCCTTTGCCTGCTTTAAAAGCTTCTCTGGTTGAGCCAATCCATCTAATAAAGAATAGTGGCTATGGACATGAAGATGAGTAAAATACATAATATAATATCTCAAAAATTAAAATTCAGGATTCAAAATATAAAGTCAAGATCATTCTAACACAAGAAAAGATATTCAACAAATTCAAGTTTTATATGAATCTCAAAAAAGAAAAATATTATTGGCAGAAAGGATATCAAATAATTATCGGCCTAGACGAAGCTGGTCGAGGTCCTTTGGCAGGCCCAATTACTGCCGCTGCTGTCATTATAAACTTTAAAACAAAAAATAATTATTCAAATAACGAAAAAAATTTAATAATTAAGGATAAAAATTTCTTAGAAATTCTAAAAAATTCAAAAGATTCAAAAAAATTAACTAAAAAACAGAGAGAAAGACTTTTTCAATTAATTAAGAAAAATCCTTTCATAAAATTTTCTTGCTCTTCTGTTGGGCCTAAAAAAATTGACCAAATAAATATTGGAAAAGCCAATCAGAACGTTATGAAAAATTGTCTTAAAAAAATTATCTCTCCAAAAATTAAAAACAAAAAAACATTAATACTTATTGATGGAAATCAAACTCTTCCTTTGTCTTTTTCTTTTTTAAAAAATAAAAATATTTTACAGAAAGCCATAATCAAAGGAGATGAAAAAATTATTTCTATTGCTTTAGCTTCTGTTATTGCTAAAGTTACTCGAGACAAAAAAATGGAAACTCTTTCTTTAGAATACCCTCAATATAAATTTCATTTGCATAAAGGCTATGGCACAAAACTACATCAACAACTTATTAAAAAATATGGTTCCTGCAAAATTCATCGGAAAAGTTTTAAATTATGAATAAACTTTTAGTTATCTTAGGACCAACTGCTTCTGGTAAATCTAATTTAGCTATTCAATTAGCTGAAATTTTTGATGGGGAAATTATTTCTGCTGACTCACGTCAAATATTCAAAGAAATGAATATCGGAACTGCAAAAATATTAAACAGTAAAACGCCTCATCACTTAATAGACTTTATTAACCCAACAGAATCTTTTTCTGTTGCTCAATATAAAAAATTAGCTTATCAAACTATTGAAAATATCCAAAAAAAAGGAAAGCTACCAATCCTTTGTGGTGGCACTGGCCTTTACATCTCATCAGTTATCGAAAACTGGCAATTTCCTAAAATTCCTGCTCAAAATAAATTAAGAGAAGAACTAGAGACAAAATCAATTCAAAAATTATTAGAAATATATATAAAGATAGATCCACAAGGAGCTGA
This sequence comes from uncultured Candidatus Saccharibacteria bacterium, assembly GCA_964428155.1. Classification (GTDB taxonomy): domain Bacteria; phylum Patescibacteriota; class Minisyncoccia; order UBA6257; family UBA6257; genus JAQTTC01. The sequence continues at coordinate 17,956 of CAYRXA010000011.1, read as the reverse complement.
AATGATTGATTCTAAAAACAAAAGAAGGCTAATTAGAGCCATTGAAGTCAGCTCTTTATCTAATAAATCTTTCTGGCAACAAAGAAAAAAAACAAAACCCTTTTTTAATACTTTATTAATCGGCTTAAAATTACCAAAAGAGGAATTAAAACAAAGAGTGAGCAAAAGAACAAAAAAAATGATTCAAATTGGACTAGAAACTGAAGTAAAAAGTCTTGTTAATAAATATGGCTGGATCCCTTCTCTCCAAAGTATTGGCTACCAAGAATGGAAAGGATACTTTAATGATAAAATTAATAAAAAAGAAGTTCAAAATTTAATTGAACTTCACACCCTTCAATATATTAAACGCCAAATGACTTGGTTTAAAAAAATGAAAGAAATTAAATGGATTGAAAACGAAAAAATAGCAATAGAATTAACCAAGTTGTTCCTTAAATAATTTTTCTAATGTAGCTGGAGCAGCTGCCCCTCTAGTTTTTGCCATTGCCTGACCAACTAAAAATTGAATAACATTTGTTTTTCCTTTTTTATAATCTTCAACTGCTGTTAAATTATTTTTTATTATTCCAGTAACAATTGTTTTCAATTCATTTTCATCACTCACTTGTTTTAATCCTTTTGTTTTTATAATTTCTTCAGGATCACCCCCCTTTTTTGCTATTTCTAATAAAAGATCTTTAGCAACTCTAGAAGATATTTTATCCTCTAATAAAAGAATAATTAATTGGGAAAAATTTTGAGAATTGATTTTAAGATTATCCCAAGAAATTGATTCAGATTCCATCAAACCCTTTAAATCACTTGATATATAATTAAAAGCCAAACTAATAGCTTTGTTTTTTAATTTAATTTCTTTAAATTCTTCTACTATTTTTTCAAAAAAAACAGCTAGCTTTTCATCTTGTATAAATAAATTAGCATCTTTAGAAGAAATCCCATAAGAATTTTTTATTTTTTCTTTTTGCTGCCATGGAGTTTCTGGCATTTTCTTTTTTAATTCTTCTAAATCAAATAATCCCATTTCATCTTTTTCTGAATGCACATGCAAAATAGGTAAATCAGGCTCTGGAAAATAACGGTAGTCCTGAGCTTCTTCTTTCCATCTTTGACTATAAGTAACTTCTTTATCTGCGTCCCAACCTCGAGTTTCTTGTATAACTTTTTCTCCTTTTTCTAAAAGATTTTTTTGTCTTTGAATTTCAAAATCAATAGATTTTTCTACTGCCCGAAAAGAATTCAGGTTTTTAATTTCTACCTTTGTTCCTAATTTATCATCTTTACTCAATGATATATTTACCTCGCAACGCATTTGACCTTTTTCCATATCAGCCTTTGAAATTTGCAGATGCTTTAAAAGTAATTGCAATCCTTGAGCAAAAAGCCTTGCCTCCTTCCCATTATGCATTACTGGCTCTGTTACTAATTCCATTAAGGGCACTCCTGCACGATTAAAATCAATCAAAGCTGATTTTTTATCTACTGGGTGAATAAGTTTTGCTGTATCTTCTTCTAAATGAACTCTTGTAATTTTAATACTTTTTTTACTTTCTTCTAAATCTTCACTTAAAAACAATAAGAGTTTTCCTCCTTTGCATAAAGGCATATCATATTGTGAAATTTGATATCCTTTTGGTAAGTCAGGATAAAAATAGTTTTTTCTATCAAATTTAGAATATTCTAAAATTTCTGAACCCAAGGCCAGCCCAACTATTAATACTTCTTCTATTGCTTTATTATTCATTGTTGGTAGTGCTCCTGGGTGAGCTAAACAAATTGGACACACATTTTTATTAGGAATTTTCTCATCTGGATTATTTAAACAAGCACAAAACATTTTTGTCTTAGTTTTTAATTCTGCATGTATTTCCATTCCTATTGTCGGTTTAAATTCCATATTATTTATAATTTTTTATTAATTTATTATAACTAAAATTTATCTTTATTACCAATATTGACAAAAAAAAGAAAAAAATGTATGGTTAGATTATTATACTAATCAATTGTAGCTTGAAAAATAAAAAAAGAAAGGATGGAATTAAAATGAAATTTGGTGTTTTTATTGCCTTTGAAGGAGGAGACGGCTGCGGGAAAAGTACTGTAAGCAAATGGTTAGCTAAAGAACTTGCGAAGAAAAAAATTTCTGTTATCTGGACAAGGGAACCTGGTGGAATAAATTGCCCTGTGTCAGAAAAAATCAGGGAGCTTCTTAAAAACCCGGAAAACAATATTTGCAACGAGGCTGAAGCATTACTTTTTGCTGCTTCTCGAGCTCAACATGTTAAAAAACTTATTTTGCCTAATTTAGAAAAAGGAATTAATGTGATAAGTGATCGATTTGTATTTTCCTCGTATATTTACCAAGGCATTGGAAGGAAACTTGGTCTTCCTAGAATCAAAGCAATCAATGATTTTGCTTGCCAAAAATTAAAAGCTGACATAGTCTTCTTGCTTGACCTAGATGAACAAAAAGCAAAACAAAGAACATTTAACAAGAAAAAAGATCGAATAGAATTAGAAAAAAAAGAATTTCATCAAAAAATTAGAAAAGGTTTTTTAAAGTTAGCAGAAAAAGACAAAACAATAATAGTCATAAACTCAGAAATGCCTTTTGAAAAAGTTTGTCAAAACATCCTGAATAAAACTTTGCAGATAATAGAAAAAAGAAAGGAGAAAATTCATGAATAATCAATCCAATAATTGGGAGAAAGAATTAATAGAAAAAATGACAAAACTTTACTTTGCAGAAGAGCAATCGGGACGAATGTTACCTGAACATGACCTAAATCATGCAATCAGGGTAAAAAATTTATGTACTTGGCTAGTAAAGAAAGAATCCTTAACATTAAACCAAGACGTTTTAATCGCTTCTGCTCTCCTTCATGATATTGGCTATATCTCAAATGACAGCATAGAACACATAAATAGTAGTATCAGATTTTCTAAAGAATTATTGCCAGAAGTAAAATTTAAAAAAGAAAAAATTCCTCTTGTCTTAGAATGCATAAAAAACCATGATTGTGTCCCAGGAAGGGTAGGCTGGAAAAATAAAGTACCGATTGAATGTAAGATTCTCAGAGACGCTGATGCTATTGAATCCTTAGGATATCTTGGTATTATTCGTTTTGCAATGTGGGGAGGAAGAAACCAAACACCAATTTATAGTAAGTTACAAAAACCTGATAACAAAAAACGTCTTTTCCCTAATATTGATTTACTAAAAAATATTGAGATTAGAAGCGAAGAATTAATAATAAGATGTTTTACAAAAACAGCATTGAGAATAATGACAGAAAGAATCAAAATAATGAAAACGATTGTTAGCGGAATTAAAGAAGAAATAAATTTTGCTGAAAAGGAGGTAAATAAAAATGAAACTTAAAATTATAAAACCAAAAGTTTCTATCGAAAGTAAATTTAATAGCGAAAAGCTTTTAAAAAATCTTGAACGATACGGAAGAGTGTGTTATAAATCTGAAAATAAAATTACTCTAAATTCTGCTCGAAAATTTTTAGCGACAATTCTAAAAAGCGGCCACGAATCTGTAATTGAGCACGAGAAAATAACTGTTCGAGTCATTTGTGATCGTGGTGTAACTCATGAAATTGTTCGTCATAGAATTGGTTCATATTCACAAGAATCAACTCGATATTGTAACTATAAATCACATGGAATCAAAGTTATAAAACCATTTTTCTTTATTGATAAAAAGAAATATAAAATCTGGCGAGAGACAATGATTATCTGCGAAACTGCATATAATAAATTAATTGAATTAGGAGCAAAGCCACAAGAAGCACGAAGTGTTCTACCAAATTCACTTAAAACTGAAATCATCATTACTTATAACCTAAGAGAGTGGAGACATTTTTTCAAGCTTCGTTGCTCAAAAAAAGCTCATCCACAAATGCGAGAAATTTCAATTTCTTTGTTAAGAAAATTTCAAAGTCGTATTCCTGTAATCTTTGATGATTTTATAATTACAAAAGATGAAACTTTATCATATCCTTTCTATGTAAAACAATTATAAACTAGAATAAATAACTAAGATGCCGGCATAAACCGGCATCTTTATTTTAACATTATTTTATTTTTCTCTATTTATTTTCTACTTCTATTCCCATACTTCTAGCTGTCCCTTCTATCATCTTCATCGCTGATTCTATTTCTGTTGTATTTAAATCAGTCATTTTCCGTTGAGCGATTTCTTTTACCTGATCTTTTGTTACTTTCCCAACCTTCTTTTTTAAAGGATCACCAGCTCCTTTATCTATGCCTGCTGCTTTTTTCAATAAATCAGAAACAGGCGGTTGTTTAAATTTCAAATCAAAACTCCTGTCTTGATAAACTGTAATCTCTACTGGAATTAAATCGCCAGTTTGCTCTTTAGTTTTTTCATTAAATTGAGTACAAAATTCCTGGATATTCAAACCATGCTGCCCTAAAGCTGGGCCTACTGGAGGAGCTGGATTTGCCTGACCAGCAGGAATTTGTAAAGTTAAGATTGTTTTTATTGCTTTTGCCATAACCAATTAAATTAATATTTATTTACTCTTTTTTTACTTGAAGAAAATCCAAATCTACTGGAGTGTCTCTGCCAAACAAAGAAACTGACACTTTCACCCTTCCTCTGGCTTGATCAATCTCATCAACTTTTCCCTCTTTGTCTTTAAAAGGACCATCAATAATTCTTACTAAATCTCCAATTGTAAATTCTATTTTATATTTTGGCTCTTCTTCACCACTTTTCTTTAAAATTTCTTTAATTTCTTCGTCTTGGACAGGTCTTGGCGTAGTCCCTGCTCCAATAAAACCAGTCACCATTGGCGTGTTCCTAACTACATACCAAGAATCATCAGTTACAATCATTTCAACGAAAACATAGCCTGGATATATTTTTTCTTCAACCACAGCTCTTTTGCCATGCTTAATTTTAATTTTTTTTTCTTTAGGAACTAAAATATTAAAAATTTTATCGCTCATTTCCAAAGAATCAACTCTTTGCTTTAAACTACGAGCAACTGCATCTTCATATCCAGAATAAGTATGAATTACGTACCAATTCCTTCCTAAATTTATTTGCTGCTTAGGCACAACCGTTAAAAGTTAATATATTAAATTTCTTATTGAATAATAAGCCCTATTGCCCTAATTAAACCAAAATCAATAAAACCTAGGACAACTGCGACAATAAAAGACAGACCAAGCACTCCTAAGGTGTAACGAGTGGTTTCTTTTCGAGTAGGCCAATTTACTTTCTTCAATTCCTGAACTGACTGTTTAAAATAATTTATTATTTTTTCCATTTTTCTTTTTAAAAATGCCCTTTGGGGCACTTTATTAGTTTAACAGAATCATCCTTTGTTTGTCAATAAAGGCTTTATAAACCTAAATCCTGAGATACAGATTTCATTCCTTTAAGAACTAGATCAATAAATTCTTCTAAAGAAAGTCCTAATAAACTTTCACATTGTTTGATTATCTCACGATTAGCGCCACGGGCAAATCCTTTTTCTTTAAAACGATTTAAAACATTATCAACATTAATTTCTTCTATTTTCTTTGAAGGCAAGACTAAAGTAGCTGCTACAATTAAACCAGTTAAAGGATCGACGCAAAACAAAGCCTTTGCCATTCTACTTTCAGGAAGTAGCCCATGAATTTGATTATGAGTCTTTACTGCTTCAATAATATCATTATCTATCTCTTGCTCTTTTAAATAGTCAGCTCCTCTTAAAGAATGCTCTCTTGGATTGTCTTTAGTTTCTTCATAGTCAATATCATGAAGTAACCCAGCTAACCCCCACTTATCTTCATCTTCTTTAAAATAACGAGCCAATTCTCTCATTGCTGACTCACAAGCAAAACAATGCTTAATTAAATTAAGCGTCTTAACTTTATCTTTTAACATTAATAATGCTTGATCTCTTTGCATGTTAAATATTTTTAATAATCTTCTTCTTCAAATTCATCTTCTTCATCATCTTCTTCATCTTCTTCTTCATCTTCTTCAATTTCTTCTAAAATATCTTTTCCTCTCTCAAAATCATCTTCTTCTATTAATTCAAATTCTGATTTTGAAGCTCCGCATTCTGGACAAATCCATTCCTCATTTAAACCAGCAAAACCAAGAATCTCTTTTTCTTCGTCATAAATATAGTTACAATTAAGGCATTTATATTTCATAATTTTAAATTTTAAAAAATATTTTTTAACCGACCCTTGGATAAGAAAAATTTAAATAACATTATAAAATAACAAAAAACAATGTCAACCCCTTATTTTTATTACTCTTGACAAATTATATTATTCATGTAAAATAATAAGTGCTCAAGGTGAATTTTGTGGATTTACTTGACTAATAATCATCGACATCTACAAGATATTTACTAGTTTTTCACCTTGAGCGCCAACATCTTTGCACCTTAAAAATTTCAAAAGAAAGGAGAAAAATAAAACAATGAAAGGAAAAGAATGAAAAGAAAAACAAGAAAAATTTTTAATAATATAAAAAATTCGAGGCTAAAGAGCAAAATTATTATAAATCTAAGAAAAGAAAAGGAGAAAAATGAAAAGATGAAAATTGATGGAAAATGCAAGTATTTAACCAAAAGCGGAAGATGTAAATTGTCTTCTAAAGATCCAGAAACAGGATTTTTCGAGAAATGTGTTTTTTTAAATGGCTTTCATCCATGTAATCTAAGTCTAAAGCAATTAAAAGAAAAAAGACAATATTTACAAAAAGCTCAATTTCTTTGCATTGCTTTATCTCGCTGTAATTGTAAAGAAGATAAGGAACAAAAAGCAAAGATTGCTGATGAAGTTCAAAAAGAAATGAGAAAGATTGATGTAAAAATAAAATTATTAGCCCGAAAAGCTAAATAATTTTCTCCTTCATTCAAATGTATTTATAAAAAGCTTAGGGGAATCATCTGGGATTCCCCTATTTTATTTATTTAATCTCTAAAAGATCAACTTCGAATATAAGTATTGCATTTGGAAGAATTAATCCGGGTATTCCCGATTTTCCATAGGCAAGATCTGATGGAATTATCAATTTTCGTTTTTCTCCAATTTTCATTCCTAAAACTCCTAAATCCCACCCTTTTATAACCTGACCAGCTCCAAGATCAAAATCAAAAGGAACACCTCTGTCTATGCTTGAATCAAATTTTGTTCCGTCTTCAAACGTTCCAACATAATGGACTGACACATTATCCCCATTTTCAGCTGCTTTACCTTGCCCTTCATTCAATATTTCTATTTTCAATTCATCATTTTTAATTTCACTATTTTGTTCATCATTATTATCTAAAATAGGCTCCATTTCTTTATTTGTTTTATTATTTTGACTCGAAATTATTATAACAGCAAAAAAAATAGTTAAAAAAATGATTGATATTTTTTTTGTAATCATAATAATAAAATTTTATTTTTTTATTCTATCATGACTCCATCTATTTTTCAAAATATTAAGAAATTTTTTGGTGTTTCTGCTTGATTATATCCCTTAATATTTTTTCAACCTGCTCAATGCTTTCATCGTCTAAAACTGAGATTGGAATTACTTTCTTGTTAATTTTTTTTAATTGATTGAGTTTTTGCTTTATTTTATCTTGACCCAATAAATCACATTTGCTCAAAAAAATATACTCAATCTTATCTAAAAGTTTTTTACTATAAGCCCTTAATTCATTTCTAATAATTTTATAATCTTTTCTTGGATCAGGCGATTCTGCGGAAATAAAATGAAAAAGAGTTTTTGTTCTATCAATATGACGCAAGAATTTAATGCCTAGACCTTTATTTTCAGAAGCACCTTCAATAATCCCTGGAATATCAGCTAAAATCAATTCGTAATAAACTCCTAGATTCGGACTTAAAGTTGTAAATGAATAATTCGCAACTTTACTTTGAGTATTTGTAAGTTCATTCAGTAAACTTGATTTTCCAACATTTGGTAGTCCAACAAATCCAACATCTGCAATTAATTTAAGCTCAAGCCTTAATTCGCATTCTTCACCAGGCAATCCTTCTTGAAATTGAGTTGGGCTTGTATTAACAGATGATCTAAATTTAAAATTTCCTTTACCACCTATACCTCCCTTAGCAACCATCAAACTCTGACCAATTGAAATAATTTCTGAATCTTCTCCAGTTGATAAATTATGAACCAAAGTGCCAATTGGCACTTTTAGAATAATATCTTTTCCATCTTCTCCGTCGTGCAACTGTGGCCTCCCATTTTTACCGTTTTCTGCTTTTAATTCTTTTTTACCACGAAAATAAGAAAGAGCACCAATATCAGAAACCCCCTCTAAATAAACATTCCCGCCATTACCACCATTGCCGCCAGTCGGACCAAGATTCATTAATGTTTTGCTAAATGCCACTGCGCCGCAGCCACCGTGCCCAGCTCTTAATTTAATTTTTATATCATCAATTAACATATTCACTATCCTAACAAAAAACCGCCTCTTTGGCGATTATTATGTGTCTCGGTCTCTTGACACCATGCACAAGATTACTGTGAGCCCCGGTCTAAAGCTTACAAAGATCAGACCAATAAAGAATCTCTGGAAGATAATTTTAGAGATAGATTAATGCGTCTCAGTCGGTCTAAACTATTTTATCGTATTTATTAGAAATAAAACAAACGAGACACTAATTAAAGTTGTTTTTTCGTGTTTTTTTAATTTTAATTCTTTCCTCGTATTTATTTGATTAAATCACTCCAAACCTACCAATATTTCAACAGGTAGATAATCGAAATATCAAATACATTCACATAATTTTCTCTTTGTTTATAACAGTGCACTCAAAAAAATATTAAAAAATCATCAAAAAACTTATGAAAATCTCAACAAAATTATTTTATTATTGTCTTCAAAATTTTAAAGTCTTCCATAAGAATTTTTTTCATATTTGGATTATAAGCAACTACGGCAGGATGGTAAAATGGTATGATAGTAACCCCTTGAAAAAGATCACTACTTTTGAAAGGTTTACCATGAATTTTACTGATTCCTTCTATCTGGTTTTGCAATCCAAACTTCCCCATTAAAAATTTCATTGAATATCTCCCTAGCGGACAAATAATTTTAGGTTTAATAATTTCAATTTGCCTTGCTAAATATGGGACACAAGCTTTAATTTCTTCCGGTAATGGATCTCGGTTACTAGGGGGTCTGTCTTTTAAAATATTAGTGATATAGACATCTTCTCTTTTTATGCCAACAAATTCTAAAAGTTCGTCTAAAATTTTTCCAGCTGTCCCACAAAAAGGCTTTCCAGTCTTAGCCTCATTCAAACCCGGCGCTTCTCCTATAAACATTATCTTTGCCCAATGATTTCCTTCACCAATCACTGGATAAAACTTGCCTTTAATTCTTTCTTCATATAAAAGACACTTTCTGCAAACCAAAACTTCTTCTTTAATTTTTCTAAGTTTTTGCCCCCGATCCATTTTAGTCTAATTTTAAGTTTTAAAACTTTAACTCAATCTTTTAAAAATCACTAGGATAGTTTTACTTATCTTCTCTTAGATAAAAGAATAAACAATTAAAAACTATTCTTTATATTTTGCAACTAGATATTCACGAATTTTTTGCTTAAATCGTCTTAGAAATAACAATAAATAAAGCTAACCCTATACCAGCTAAAAAAGCCAGGATAGAATGTTTTTTTTCATGCTCTCTAGCTTCTGGCAGAAGATGTGAAGCAGATATATATAATAGCACTCCAGCAACAAAACCTAACATTAGCCCTAAATTGCTTTGACCCAACCTGCTGATAAAAGGATAGGCCAATAAAGCTCCCAGAGGAGTGGTTAAGGCAGCTATCAAAAAAGCATAGAGCATTGCCTTTTTTTCTTCCACTCCTGCCTTTAATAAGACTAGATAAGTTATAATGCCCTCGGCAAATTCATGAATAACAAGTCCTGTTCCTGCCAAAAATCCTGTTAGCACACTAACACTAAAAGTAGTAGTATAAATTATCCCGTCTACAAAGGAATGGATACCAATCCCTTCAACAGCGGTGACACCAAAAGCAAGCTCTTTCTGTTTGGTATAGTATCTTATCAATTTATTCGAGAAAAACATAAACAGAAAACCAAGTAAGGCAATTAATCCTGCATAAGAATTCTTTTGCACCGCTTGAGGCAATGCCAATATTAAAGGAGTAGAGATCAAAACTCCAGCGGCAAAACATATAAAATAAACCTTAGCTTTTTCTGCCCATTCTCTGTAACGAAAAATAGTCAAAATTCCTAAGCCGTTAATTATAGCAGATAAACCTGCAAAGATTGAAATCCAAACAAAAGTTCCTAATGAGTTATCCATTCTATTTTTGTATTTTTAATATTTTTACATGTCTATTGATAAGCACAAATTTAAACTTCAATAAATTACAGAAATATTTATTATTTATTCTTCTTTCAGTAAGAATTCTGGCACAAAAAATTATCTATCTATGAAGCTTATCATAAAAAATTTAAGAAATATTTGATTTATTTCATAAAAAATAAAAATCATGCTTAGAGATTACATTCAGGACATTCTTTAGTAGAATTCCCTTCCCCTGTCTTTAAAACTTCTTCTTCTCTAGAACCAGAACGATAAACAGTAAATGCTTTACATTTCAACTCCCAAGCTAAATTAATTGCTTCTATAACATCAGATCTTGTGGAATTATTAGGAAGATTAATGGTTTTTGAAATACTATTATCCACATATTTTTGAAAAGCAGAATCCATCTTAATATGATCCTCTGGAGAAATATCCATAGCCCCGACAAAGATTCTTTTAATCTTCCTAGGAATTTCTTTTATTCCTTGAAGAGATCCTAATCTATAAATCTTCTCAATCATCTCTGGAGAATATAGGTTTTCTTCTCTTAATTTTTCCTCAAGATAAGAATTAATATAATAAAACTCTTGATCACCCATTATCTGTTGTTTAGTAAAAGCAAGGGCAAAATATGGTTCAATCCCAGAAGAAACTTCGGGAATCATAGAAATAGTTCCTGTTGGAGCAATACAGGTACAAGCAGCATTTCTCATTTTAATTCCTTTCTTCTTCCATACACTTAAATTATAATTTTCAAATACGCCTTTTTCTTTAGCTAATTTTTGTGATGTTTTATGGCTTGCTTCATTTATAAATTTCATAATCTCTTTTCCAATTTTAAAACCTTCTTCTGAATTGTAGGGAACTTCTAATTGGAAAAGAAAATCAGCAAATCCCATAACACCTAAACCAATCCTTCTATTCTTTTTAAAGACGTTGTTAACTCTATCTACTGGAAATTTAGTTATATCTACGACATTATCAAGCATTCTAGTTCCAATCTCAACCGTCTCTTTTAATCTTTTCCAACTAACCTTTCCGTTATTAACAAACTTTGCTAAATTAATAGAGCCTAAATTACAGACATCTCCATCATGCAAAAATTGCTCACCACAAGGATTTGAAGCTTCAATCCTTCCCAGCCCAGGTAAGGGATTAGTGCGATTAACTTCATCAATGAAAATTATTCCTGGTTCTCCATTCAGCCAAGAAGAACTAGCAATCTCGTAGATAATTTCATAAGGAGTCATCTTGACTTTTTGTATTTGAGATATTCTCCCATACTCATCTCTTACTATTTTTTGAGGCAAATACTCCTTCCCTTTAAATTTACATTTCCAAGCTTCTGTAGAATGATTTCTTGCTTTTCTCATAAACTCATCAGTAACTGCTATAGAAATATTAAAATTTGTAATTTCCCCTTCTTTCCTCTTTGAATTAATAAAATCTAGAATGTCTGGATGGTCCACTCTCATCACCCCCATATTAGCCCCATGCCTTCCTTGCTGTCTTATTACCTTAAAAGCTTCGTTATAAGCCTGCAAAAAAGACACTGGCCCAGAAGATCTCCCCTGAGTTCTCTTGGCCAAAGCACCAGTTGGTCTTAAGGTATGAAACGGAAAACCAATTCCTGACCCTACTTGTTGTAAAAGAACAGCGTCATGCAATGTAGTAAAAATTCCACTCAAGCTATCATCTATATCCAGAACAATGCAATTAGACACAACTGATGTAGAATTACCAGCATTAGTTAACGTTCTCCCAGCTGGTAAAAATTCAAAACTAGTCATTACCTCTAAAAATTTCTCTCTATATTTTTTAATCTTTGATAAAGATGCCCCATATTTCTTTTCAACAGAAGACAAGACATCAGCGACCCTACTAAACATTTCTTCAGGAGTTTCAACTACTTTTTGAGTATTTAAATCTTTCTTAAGGTATCTCCCTGCTAAAATTTTTAAAGAATTCAAACTTAAAGGTAGATGAGTAATTTTCCCATCCAAAATATTTTTTTTCTCTTCCCTTATTCTCTCTTTTTCTTTGCGATATAGAATATAGGCTTTTGCTGTTTTTGTATAATCTTCTTTCATCAAAACTATTTCAACTATATCTTGAATCTCTTCTACGGTAAGTAATTTTTTCCTTTTTGAAGTAATTGTATTTAACTCTTCTAATACTTGCTGAGAAATTTTTTCAGCTTCTTTAAGCGTAAACTCTCCTGTGGCCTTACCAGCTGAAAAAACAGCATTGGTAATTTTATATTGATCAAAATTTACTATTTCCCCTCCTCTTTTTTTAATCTTTTTTATTTTAGAATCCATAAATTTATTTTTTATCCCTATCCAAGGATCTTTTTATTAAATTAATCAAAATATAATAAGATAATCGTTTAAATAAGTCCTTAGGTTTTCAAATCGTTTTAAAATTCATACTGAATTAATAAATGCTTTAACCTTTTATATTTTTATAGAAGACTTCCTATCATAGCATATTTTTGAAAAAAAGAATATAAAAAAACCGCCTCTTTGGCGATTTTGATGTGCCTCGGTCTCTCGAACCACACTCAACTAAGAATATCTTATTCAATTCGTCTCGGTCAAAGATTTTATATAAATGAAATACCAAATAATGAATTATTCTTTTTGTCTTTCTCTTCCCCAGTTAATATTATTCCATATTCTCTCATTAAAATAATAAAGAATTATCAAAAAAACTTGGGTAACAATTGTACTTGAAATTGCCTCTTTGGTGTCTTTGGTAATAAGCCAAATCAAGACGCCCATGCCGATCATTGCCACAAATCGATAGACAAAAGTTTTTATCAATGATCTCAGACGAGATTCTTTGTGAAATAAAGTTTCGGAATTTTTCATTTTAAAAATTTTTTATTTGAAGCGGTGGCACGGATCGGTCTCTCGAACCGCGCTCAAGGTAGCTGTGAGCCCCGGTCTAGAACCTGTACAAGTCAGACCAATAAAGGCTCTTTAGAAGATAGTTTTGGAGATAGATTAACGCGCCTAGGTCGGAACTATTTTATCATATTTATTACAAATGAGACAAATGAGACACAGAAAGCGGTATTTTAGACTGTCTCATTTATTGCACTATTTTCTAAGAATTGCTAAATAAGGATATTTTAATTCTAGAACTTGATAAACCTTTCTTAACTTACACTTTCCTCCTGATTTTATTAAATATTCTCCTCTTGTTGGCAAATTATCCTCTCTCCATCTTCTGTCCATGCAAAACCATTTAATTCCTTCAGGTAAACTGATTATCTCTGATTCAAAAATAGCTTTTACTCTAAATGCTAGTGCCGTATTTCTTTTGCCAAAAGGATGCGGAACTTTAATAACTGAGGGCATATTAACCCATTTATTAGAATCTACAAACTTATATTGCTTAACGTCAAATTTTTTACTTGAAGGATTTTTTGCGCCTTTGCTATCTGAACAAAGAACAAAAACCCTACCATTATGTTGCTCAATCTCTTTTGCCCATTTATCTACTGTTTCACTTTTTCTGCCTTGAAAAGACCATAAAGTCCAGCCCTTATTACTTATAATTTCTTTTTGTTTTCTCAAAATAATATGATCCCGACTTTCATCACCGTGATCACCAAAAGGATGCCAGAACCCTATTCTAAATTTAGCTTTATTTTTATTTACTTTATCCATATTATTTCTAATAACTTTTTTATATTCAAATTTAATGAAGAATTAAGACAAATAAAAACATATAAAGAACGCTAGGTTATCTCATTTTAAATTAATTATTTTTCGGTTTAGATTAATTATTTTTTGTGACGTTATTATAAATCCTAACCAGCTTAATTTTGCATCCAAAAAATAAATATCTTTTAAAACATCATTGTAGTCCTTTTTCTTAAAGTTTTTGGTAAATTTCTCGTAATTTATTTTATTTTTTTCTATTTCTTTCCTATCTGGAAAACGAAAAATTTCATTATTTTTATCGTTTATTGATTGTTCCTGATTGCAATACTTTTTAATATATTCACAATCTTGGTATTTTTTTATTATTTTTATAATTTTTTCTTTATTTTTAAAAAAGGATCTTGTTGCTTTTATAAGATCTTTATAGTCTGGGCAATTTTTCTGTTTTTTTATGCCAATGACTAGTTTATATGTATTCTTAATGTCTTTTTTATTCAATTCTTCTTCCAACCTTTGAAAAAGATATTCAATATCATGCTTCTTTTTTTTATCACCATTTAAACTAATTGATAAAAATTTTAAAAAACATTCGATTCCGTGCCGAAGACTGAAAAAAGCAGGGATTAAAAAATAATTTTTATTACTCTCCCTGCTTTTCAGAAATAATAACTTAGCTGCTTCAAAATAAGATTCTGTAAAGAAAAACCAATTATCTTCCTCCATTATTTTAATACATTATTATCACAGCACCAATTTTCTAAAAAGTATCCCTGGCTTTTAAATATAAAATCTAAACAAATCTGCAACAAATCTTTAGGATTAAGGGACAAAATTTCTTCTTTTTTATCACGATTTACATGGGCAAATTTAACTCCCTCTTGCATATCGCAGACGAACCAAACATCAAAATTCTGCTGCAGGTCACTATGAACAACATAGTCATCTCTATAAAATGTAAGGGTTTCATTTAATTGGTTTAATTCATCCATTATTTTATCTTTATATCCGACTATGAAAGAATTTTTTCCTAGATAAGATTGCAACAAATTCATGTGAACACGAATGGAGCCACATTTAATTTCATTCACTGGTGACAAAAAACATAAATATTGAACATATTTATCAATAAATATTTTAGTAAAAATGTATAGAGCCTTAAAATCTGTTTTAATGCTTCTTGTCAGCTTATCAGATCTTCTAAGCAAAAGTTGACCTTCTCTTGGTATCACGGGTTCTTTATTTCGAAAAAATGGTTTTGATTGATAATCTTTTTCCACTAAAACAAGGAGTTTTATATTATTTTCTAATCTAGATGCTATTTCCTCAACATCAATAAAAGCACTTAAAAGTATTGAATAATTTTTATTACCTCCCAATCGGCTATCTTTACTACCGATTGCCTTTTGCCCGATTATGAGTTTTACACAACATTTCGCAATTCTTTGCTGAGGTGGCACCACCCTTACTCCACGCCGACACATGATCTGCTTCCATTTCGCCAAAACTCCAAATCTTGCTCTTATTAACGTCGTGCCCAACTGCACACAGTGAACAATTTGATTTTTTTTTAGTTTTAGCTTCTCGAGTCTGCTTTTCATAAACAGCTCTTTTAGTTGGTTCGTCAAAAATACGAATATTAAGTAATTTTGTGTCGTTATTACCACCCAAAATATACTCAAAAATTCCTTTTTTATCTTTGACAAAAAAATCACCATAGAGCTTGCGCACCTTAGAGGATACTTTGGTCGGATTATATGATTTTTTGTGATACTCCTCGTAAAGACGTCCCCATTCAAGCCCGCACATTTCGCTTTCTACGTCTGTAAACACACTCGATACCCAATCAATGACCGTGTTGAAATATTTTTTCAACTCATCAATATTTTTGTCTTTGCGATGCTTACTCATGTAATCGCCAATATTACCCCTACTTACCCAATCAAGAGCACATTCCAAAAAGTCTTGCCGGTTGGCGCTGCCTGACACATATGCGCTCCATTTCTGGATGTTGGCATTTTGACTGTTACTAAACTCCTCCTTGCCGAGCGTTACGAACGAACCGGAATACACGGCATTGAGTAATTCTTGGTCATTGAGCGGAACTCCAGCAATATTTACTGTCTTAAACCACTCCTTTATCTCGCTTTCGGTACCTTCGCATTTATAAATGAGCAGTTTAGTTTCTAAAATCTTGTTTTGCTTGTCCTTTGCCATGTTGCCAAAAATCTGTGGCATCCCATTTTCATCTTTAATGGCAAATTTGTTAGTCACAAAACGTCCTAAACTAGTTATTCGTTGTTGCCCATCTAAAACTTCAAATGTATCTTTGCTAACTTTATTGAAATAAATCAAACCAATTGGATATTCTTTGAGAACGGACTCAATTACGCCTGCTTCTCTGTTTTCTTCGGCATAGATATAGTTACGCTGATATTCGGGCTGAATGGTGAGTTTGCCAGACAGGCCAAACAGGCCCTTACCTTCAAGCTCGTTATAAACAAAACCGTCGCAGATTTCTTTTACAGTTATGTTGGTTTTTAAAACCGTTTTCATATTATTTTTTTACTTTTTTGTTTTTAATTAAAATGCGTGCGTACGGATCGCTATAACCAGCGATTTTTAGCTGGGGCGGTTTCGGCAGTCCTTTCTCTACTATCATAAAAAAGTGAGGGTTGATATCGATAATTTCAAACTGTTCGGGGTTATATTTATCAAGAAATGTAACCGGTACACCCATTACACCTTTATAATCATTTGGAATTGCATCGGTAAAAGGTACTTCTATTGCATCGTAATTATCATATTTATCATATGACTTTTTGCCTTTGATTTCTTTGTGTTTACTATACTTTAAGTTTTCCGCCATTGTCATAAGTGGCAATGGTTTATGACGGCGCCCGTGATCAAGATTAGTGAGCCACAAACAATTATTGGTGGCAACAATTCTGTCTCCATTTTCATCTATTCGAGCTTCTGATCCGTACAATTCGTATGATTTCGGTACAATAAACCCAGAAATCCACCTTCCCATTCCATTGCCAAGCCATATTTCATTATTTTTAATTTTTTGGAATATTTCTTTATAGGTTATGCAATTAATATTGCCAATAATCAAAAACTTTTTATTATAATCAAAAAGCTGTTTAACATATTCACGAAACAAACTGAAAGGTGGATTCGTTACGACAATGTCAGATTGTTTAAGCAGGCTTATACATTCATCGCTACGAAAATCGCCGTCACCTTCAAGTGGCGTCCATTCATTGTGTTTGTTTGCTTTTAATTGCTTGGCAACATCTTTTAGGTTGAATTCGCCGTCGTCGTCTATGTCGTGCACTTCGTTAATAATAAATCTGTTGGCGGTTATTTTGGGACGGCCTTTTAATTTCGATAGAGTCTTGTCATCGCCAAATAATTGTAGCTGAGTGTTGGCTACGGGCGAAGGTTTGTAGCTAGTGGTGATAAGCTGTTTTAATCCAAGCCTGTTAAAATTGAGCACAAAATAACGGAAAAAGTTGCTTTCAAAGGGGTCGTCACAGTTACAATATACTACCTTATTTCGAAAAGTATCAGAATTATAATCCAGATACTTTTCAATTTCTTTCTGAATGTCTCCATATCGGGTATAGAACTCATCGTTCTTTGCTCGTCTTGCGTTTTTAAGATTTTTGATTGAGAATTTTCTAGCCATAATTATTTCTGTATTAAATCATCAAGCGAAATATTAACCTTCAATTAGTTTACCTCAAATTTAGATAATTTAAAAGGCGGGCCATACCCGCCGATTTCGGACAAACTGACGCGTCTCGGTCTCACTCGATACGAGAGCTGACTGCTGCGGGACCTGGACTCGAACCAGGATCGGTTGGACCAAAACCAACTGTCCTACCATTAGACGATCCCGCAAATTATTAAACTTTCAAATATCTATT
>CAYRXA010000010.1:0-1865 GCA_964428155.1 uncultured Candidatus Saccharibacteria bacterium | reverse complement strand
TAATAATATTCATAGTTTTACTTAATTGTTTTCTAGGTTTATTATTGATTTTGCGTATTAAAAAACTCCCTTTTGGGAGATCTCATAAGATTATTCTATCATATTGTAATAATTTGTCAATAGGAGAGAACAGGTTGCATTTTTATTTTTTTTAAGATAAACTTACTGTAATTATAAACAAGGAGGGTTGACTGAGTGGTCCAAAGTAGCGGTTTGCTAAACCGTGGCCGTCTAAAAGCGGCCCGTGGGTTCGAATCCCACACCCTCCGCCAATTTTAAAACTCACTTTTGGGTTTTTTATTTTTAAAATATTGATTTATTAAGAAGATTGTGATAATATAAAAAATATTGAAATATGCTGAATACAAAACAAAAAGAAAAAGTTATTAAAGAATTTGCCACTCATAAGAAAGATACAGGATCTCCAGAAGTTCAAATTGCTTTGCTGACAAAAAGAATAAAGTTATTAAGCAAACATTTAAAAGAACATCAAAAAGATTATCATTCTAGGAGAGGACTTTTAAGCATGGTCTCAGAGAGGCGAAGGCTTTTGTCTTTTTTAAAAAAAGAATCAATTCGTCGATATAATAAAATTGTAGAAAAACTTGGTTTATAATAGTAAGTTTTAAAAGAGTATTTGTTGCAATTTTAAAAAAAAGATTATAGTTTTATGATTATTAGAAATAAAAACCAAAGGATTGCAGTTTTAATTGATGTACAGAATCTTTATCATTCTGCAAAAAATCTTTATGGTGCTCGAGTAAATTTTAAAAATCTTCTTTTAGAAGCCGTTGCTGGGCGTCAATTAATTAGAGCAATCGCTTATGTAGCGAAAGCTGATGAGCCTGGAGAGGCTTCTTTTTTTGATGCTTTAGAAAAAGCAGGTATAGAAGTAAGAGTAAAAGATCTTCAAGTTTATCCTGATGGAACAAAAAAAGGAGATTGGGATGTAGGTTTAGCTGTTGATGCAGTTAGGCTATGCTCTGGTTTAGATGCAATTATCTTAATAACTGGAGACGGAGATTTTATTCCTTTAGTTGAATACTTAAGAGCATTGGGAAAACATGTTGAAGTAATCGCTTTTGGAAGAACGACATCTTTTCATTTAAAAGAGGTAGTTGATGAATTTTTAGATATAGATTCAAAATCAGATTATTTTCTTTTGTCTCCTTCAAAAGAAGGGTTTTATAAGAAAATACCTAAGATTATTAAAACTAAATTAAAAAAGTAAGTTTTTTTGATAAAGATAAATTTAATTTATGAAGATACAAAAAAAAGAATATCAATTAAAAGCAGGTAGCAAAACTATAACAGTAGAATTTTCTAATCTTGCTGAACAAGCTAATGGTTCAGTGATGGTTAGGATGGGAGATACTATAGTTTTAGCTTCAGCTGTTATGGGTAAAGAAGATAGAGCTGATTTAGGGTTTTTCCCTTTACTCGTAGATTATGAAGAAAAATATTATGCTGCAGGTAAAATTTATGGTAGTCGTTTTATGAGAAGAGAATCTCGTCCATCAGAAACGGCTATTTTGAATGATCGTCTTATAGACAGAACAATTAGGCCTCTTTTTTCTGATAAATTAAGAAGAGAAGTACAAGTTGTGATTACTTGTTTGTCTATTGATGAGGAAAATGATCCAGATGTTTTAAGCATTATTGCAGCTTCTTTAGCTTTAGGAGTTTCTAATATTCCTTGGCAAGGCCCTGTAGCCGCAACAAGAGTTAGCTGGTTAAAAGAAAAAGGATTTTTAATTAATCCTGGCTATCAAGAAAGGGAGGAAGCATTATTAAATTTAGTTGTTTCTGGGCCAGATGATTTAATTAATATGTTAGAAGCAGGAGCTAGTGAAGTACCAGAAGAA
>CAYRXA010000009.1:0-8404 GCA_964428155.1 uncultured Candidatus Saccharibacteria bacterium | reverse complement strand
CACAGGCCTTGAATACATTGAAATTGAAGCTCTTCACCTTCCTTGGTGGCAGGAAATCATTCCTGTTTTACCTGATAATTTACAAGGGTTCTTGAGAGGTATTTGGAAATAGAAACAGATTGAAATATATAGAAATTCATTGATATGTTAAAAAACACGGAGGATAATCCTCCGTGTTTTTTATGTTATACTGTTTTTATGAAAAAAATAGATATTTTTATTTTTATCCTTATCTTTGTTGTTTCTTGGTTTATCTTCGATAGACTTCATCTATTTTCTGATATTTATATAAAATGGGCAATAGGCTCAATTCCTTTATTATTTTTTATCTTTTATTCTATTTTTGTTACTCTAAGAAGAAAAGAAAAGCTTTTTTCAATAGGACTCACTTTTGAAAATTGGTTAATGGCTGTTATTTGGGGGATAGGAGTAAGTTTAATAATTATTATTTTGAATAAATATTTTATGCAGAATCAACCGTTAGCTAATTTTGGTAGTTTGGGGTTAGGAATTATCTATTGGGGGTTTCTGTCATTTTCCCAAGAAATTTTTTTTAGAGGATATCTTCAAAAAAATTTAGAAAAATCGTTTGGTAATTTATTGGGATTAATTTTTGCTTCTTGTCTTTTTGCTTTTTGGCATATTACGATTCGTTTTTCCCTTGTGTGGATGATACCCCTTTCGTTATTAAAAGTTTTTACAATTGGTTTGCTTTGGGGATTTTCTTTTCAAAAAACAAGAAGCTTGATTGCCCCTTGTTTGTCCCATTTTTTAGTTGGAATATTTCTTAGTAATTATTTTTAATTTTTTTTGAGAAATTTATTTTTAAAAGAATGAAAACACTAAAAATCATAATAAATAAAGCCATAAATTGAGCATAGCTTACTGTGGTGTACCAAGCACTTCCTTGATAAATGAAATCTTTATTATAACGAAAATATTCAACTATAAACCTAATAAATGAATGAAGAAAGCTCCCTATAAAAAATAGAGAGCCATTTTTTAATTGTATTTTTTTAGGAAATTGTGATTTTTGGGTTTTTGAATTTAATTCTTTATTTTCTTTATTTGAGTAAATGTTTTTAGAATAAAAATATAATAATAGAAAAATTACAAAATACCCGAAAGATTCATAAAGTTGTGTTGGGTGTCGGGTCAAGTTATCGCCTAAAGAAGGGTTTTGAATTGCCCAAGGAACATTTGTTACTATTCCATAGCAGCAACCTTGCAAAAAACAACCAATTCTACCAAGAGCATGTCCTAATAGTACACCAAAAATTACAGCATCAAGCCATTTTCCTATTTCTTTTTTATTGCTTTTTAATATTAAAATGAGCACTAAAAATCCCGTGACAAAACCTCCTTGCCAGCTTAATCCTCCTTTCCAGAATTTGAATATTCTTATTAAGTCTTTTTGATAAAGACCAAAATTTAAAAAGACATACAAAATTCTTGAACCAATAAATCCACTAAGGATAGTGACAATAATTATACTTTTTGCTTTATGAGAATCAAAATTTTTCTTTATTTGCCAAAAAACAAAAATTCCACTAAGGATCATTCCTAAAACCATAAAAAACCAATACGATTTTAAAGAAAAACTACCGATTTGGATTAAAATAGGGTGCATTATTTTTTTATATTTCTTTTAAACTCTGAATGCCTAATATCCCCAATCCTTTTTTAATAACATTAATAATTATTTCTAAAAGAATAAGTTGAGCTTTTGTTCTTTTTGGGTTTAATGATTTTTCTTTTAACACAGGTACAGACTCATAATATTTATTAACTAGATCAGCAAGAGACAATAGGTAGCTAGCTAAATAATTGGGTGCATATTTGTTAGCGCTTAGTTCAATTATTTCTGGAAATTCAGATAATTTTTTAATAAGTTGAATTTCTAAAGGATGATCTAATAGATTATAATCAGGCTGAATTTTTTTGCTTTTAATTTTTTTAGCCTTACTGAGGATTTTATTTATTCGTGCATAAGTGTATTGTAGATAAACGCTAGTGTCTCCTGAGAAATCAAGCATTTTTTTATAATCAAATACAATATCAGCAGTACGGAATGATTTTAAGTCATTAAATTTCAAAGCACCAAGTGCAATTATTTGAGCTACTTTTTTTTGTTTACTCAATGGCCAATTAGAGTTTTTCTTTTTAATTATTGCTAACGATTTTTCAATGGCTTGATTAATAACTTGTTCTAAAGAAATTAATTCACCTTCTCGAGTAGAAAATTTCTTTTTTTGTTCAGATAAAACAAGACCAAACTTTATATGAGCTAATTCAGTTTTTTGTTTTGGGAAAATTATTTTTGCTAGAGTAAAAATTTGTTTAAAATGAATATCTTGTTCGTTGCCAACAACATAAAGAATTTTGGCTGGTTTGTACTTTTCAAGACGATATTGAATTAAAGCTAGATCTCGAGTTAAATAAAGGCTAGCTTCATCTGATTTTTGGATCAAAGCCGGTGGTAATCCACATTTTTCCAAAGGAATAATAATCGCTCCTTTGCTTTTTTGAGTTAATTTCTTTTTTTGTAAAGAATTTATTAAAGGAACGAGTTCTTTTTCAAAAAAACTTTCACCAATAAAAAGATCGAATTTAATATTTAGCAGGTTATATATTTTCTTAAAATCTTTAATTGATTCGTTTTTAAACCAAGACCATAGTTTTTTATTTTCTTTATCTCCTTGCTCTAGTTTTTTAAATTCTGTTTGACCCAATTGTTCTAACTCAGGATTAACTTTTACTTGTTCATGAAATTTTCTGTAGAGATTAAGAAGGGAGGAAATTGGGGTGTTTTTTATTTCTTTTTTGCTTCCCCAAAGCTTGTAGGCAGCAATTAATTTTCCAAATTGAGTTCCCCAATCGCCAAGATAGTTCCATCGAATCACTTTGTAATCTAAAGATTGATATAAATTTGCCAAAGCTTCACCAATAATAGTAGAGCGTAGATGACCAACATGCATTGGCTTTGCAATATTAGGAGAAGAGTAATCAACTATTATATTCTTTTTACGGCCAATTTTAGATAGACCAAATTTTGATTTATCTTTAGATATTTGTTCTAATTCTTTTTGAATAAATTTTTTATCAATATAAAAATTAATAAAACCGTTCTGAGCTAATTCAATTTTGGTTATTTTTTTTAATTTTTTTTGTTTAAATTCATCTAATAAAATTTTAGTAATTTCAATAGGATGATTGTTGGCGTTTTTACTGATTAAAAAAGCTATTGTTGTGCTATAGTCACCAAATTTTTGATCATTTTGAGTATTTACAGGTATTTCATTAATAGAAAAAATAGGCCATTTATTTTTTTTAGCTATTTTTTTTATGGATTGATAAATATATTTTTTAATATCTTGTTTAAGCATATTTATTTTATATTAAAATTAACACACTAAGAATTATTAAATAAAGAGAGAACCAAAATAATTTTCCTTTTTTTAGTATTTTTTCTAAGATTTTTAAACTAATAATTCCTGTTAAAAACGAAATTAATGTTCCGAGGATATAAATTAAATAATTATTATGTCCTTGCTGTATTAAGCCTGGAATTTGTAAAATAAAGGCTCCTAAAATTACAGGAATAGCTAATAAGAAAGAAAATTTATAAGCAATTTCTGGTTTTAATTTTCTAAGTAATCCTGTTGAAATAGTAATTCCAGAACGAGAAATTCCAGGGAATAAAGCAGCTGCTTGAGCAATGCCGATAATTAAAGCGTCAAAATAAGAAAGATTTTCTATTTCAAGATGTTCGGATGTGGTTTTAAAAATTTTTGTTGAAATAAGGAAAGAAGCGGTAATTAAGAAAGAAAAACTAATAAATTTTAAAGAAGAAAATTGTGCTTCTATTGCTGATTGGAAGAAAAAACCAAAAATTGTAGCAGGGATGGTTCCAATGATGATAAGCTTTATTAATTTCCAGTTTTTTTTCTGCAATATTTTTTTAATTTCTTGATGAAAGATTGCTAAGATTGCTCCTAGAGTGCCAAAGTGAAGGAGGGCATTAAATGCAATTGGGGCATCAGGAAGTTGCCAAAATATTTGGAAAATAGCTAAATGACCAGAGCTGGAAATTGGTAAAAATTCTGTGATGCCCTGAACAATGCTTAAGATAATTGCTTGAAGGATGTTCATAAAAATTTATTTAAATGTCGGGGTGGCGGGATTTGAACCCACGATCTCAGCGTCCCGAACGCTGCGTGTTAGTCCACTGCACTACACCCCGTTAATTAACATAGTATTTTTTTTTAATCTTTGTTTCTTCTTCTTCCAAAATACTTTTGTATTTATTTTCAGCCATTGTTTGTTTTTGTTTTAATTCTTTTTCAGATAATTCAATTAACTCTTTGGCTCTATTCTCCAAATATTTTTTATTGTTTTTTTTAGGATTATCTAATACTTCTTCTAATAGAATACTTAAAATAGCTCCAATTTTAGGGCTTGGCTTAAGCTGGAGTTTTTTGATAAGATCATTGCCATCAATTTTTAATATTTTTAAAGAAGGTTGTCGTCCTTCTAATTCTTGAAGAACTTTTTCTACTCGAAAAAGAAAATGACGTAAACGAAAAGGAAGAGCTTTAGGGCAACCAGAGCCAATCCGATCAGCTTCTCTTACTTGGGCTAATTCTTGAATATTCTCTTTTCCTACTTTAACTAATAATCTTCGGATGGCAGCATCTGTAGTGATTTCTGGATCATAAACAAATTGATGATAGCGAATTAATTTTATAATTTTTTCGGATTGATTCTTTGGAAATTTTAAACGATTAAAAATTTTTGTTGCAATTTTAGCTCCTTGCCATTCATGGCCATAAAAAGTAGAGTCTTTTCCCTCCCCTTCTTTTACAGATGGTTTGCCAATATCATGAAATAGGCTAGCTAATTTTACTTCTAAGCTGAAATTTTTTTTTGAAGCATAATCTAAAGATCTCCAAAGATGCTCCCAAACTGTATAGATATGATGTTTATTTTGAGTAACTCCAATTGTTTCTTCTAATTCATGGATAATTTCTTTTAATAATCCCGTTTCTTTTAAAAGCAAAACTCCTTTAGCGGCTTGTGGTGAATCTATTATTTTAATAAATTCATCACGAACTCTTTCTTTAGAAATAAAAGATAAAAGTTGAGCATTTTCTTTTATTGCTTTAAAAGTATTTTTTTCAATTTGCCAATCTTTGTTTAGCTCGCAAGTTAATCTAATGGCTCTCATTAATCTTAATCCATCTTCTTGAAAACGTTTATTAGGGTCTCCAACAGTTCGAATGATTTTATTTTTAAGGTCTTTTTGTCCATCAAAAGGATCAATAATTTCGTGAGTTGTTTTTTTGAGTTTATCTTTTAGTTTTATAGCTATTGCATTAATTGTAAAATCACGACGGCAAAGATCTTCTTTTATTGTCTTGGCGAATTTTATTTCATCTGGATGGCGTTTATCACTATATTTGCTTTCTTTTCGAAAAGTTGTTATCTCAACAATTTTTAAAGTTGGGTCTTTTGAGTTGGTTTTTACAGCAATGGTACCAAAATTATTTTCATAAACATTATCAGGAAAAAGTGTTTGAATTTGTTCAGGAAGTGCATTGGTAGTAATGTCCCAATCCTTTGGTTTGTTGCTTAATGAATTATTGAGAAGCATATCTCTAACGCAACCACCAACAATATAAGCTTCAAAATTAGCTTGAGAAAATTTTTCTAGAATATTTAAAATCTCAGAAGGTATTTGCATAATTGCGGTTTTTTCATTATAATTAAAAAACTATAAACAGTCTTCTTTTAATCATAGAGCAAAAAACTCTTTTTTTCAATCCTGCCCTCGTAGCTCAACTGGATAGAGTGTGTGGCTTCGAACCACAAGGTTGCAGGTTCGAGTCCTGCCGAGGGCACATTGCCCCCATAACTCAATGGCAGAGTAGTGGCCTCTTAAGCCATTAATCCAGGTTCGAGTCCTGGTGGGGGCACAAAGAGTTTGGAGGGGTGGCAGAATGGTAATGCGCCAGTCTTGAAAACTGGTGCCCGTAAGGGCTTGCAGGTTCGAGTCCTGTCCCCTCCGCTTATCTTATTTCTAATATGAAAAATAAAAACAAACAATTAGGTTTAGTTTCTCGCCCTCCTGTTGTTGTTGTTTTGGGTCATGTTGATCATGGCAAAACAAGTCTTTTAGATTACATAAAAAAAACAAAGATAGCTGATAAAGAATCAGGAGGAATTACTCAGCATATTGGAGCTTATGAAATAGAGATAGGTAAAAATAAAATTACTTTTATTGATACGCCAGGACATGAGGCTTTTTCTAAAATTCGTTCTCGAGGAGCAAAAGTTGCTGACATTGCTGTTTTAGTTGTTGCTGTTGATGAAGGAGTAAAACCTCAGACCAAAGAATCTTTTAAAATTATTCAAGAAGAAAAAATTCCTTTTATTGTGGCAATCACTAAAATTGATAAATCAGCAAATAATTTGGAAAAAATAAAAAATGAATTAGCTGAAGAAGGTATTTTATTAGAAGGAAGAGGGGGAGATGTTCCTTGTGTAGGAGTTTCCTCAAAAGATGGGCAAGGAATTGATGATCTTTTAGAATTAATAATCCTTTTATCAGAAATGCAAGAATTAAAAGCTGATCCTAGCAAACCAGCTTCAGGAGTCGTGATAGATTCGCATTTAGATCGTTTTCGAGGAAATACTGTTGGTTTAATTATCCTTGATGGATCTTTAAAGGTAAAAGATGAAATAGTAGCAGGAAAATCAGAAGGAAGAATAAAAATTTTAGAAAATTTTCAAGGAAAACCTATAAAAGAAGCTACTTTTTCTTCTCCAGTTAGAGTTGTTGGTTTTGAAAGTTTGGCACCAGTTGGAGAAAGATTTATAACAGGAAAAACAGATATTGAAATAGTAGAACTAACTCAAGAAGGAGGGAGTCTTAATAAAAAACTAGGTCAAAAAGATTCAGAAATTAAAATTCCTCTTATTATTAAAGCTGACGCTTTTGGCTCAGGAGAAGCTTTAGAAGAAGTTATAAATAAATTAGGAAAAGAAAAAAAATGGCTTTTTTTGCTTTTTAAAAACGAAACAGGAGATATTTCTGAGAGTGATTTTAAAGTAGTTTCTTCTGGGCAAGTTTTAGTTATTGGTTTTCGAGTTAAAAAAAAGCCTGAAATCAATAATTTACTTTTAATTAATAAAGATTTAATATTAATTGAAGGAGATATTATTTATGAAATTACAGATAAAATAGAAGAAATTGTAAAAAAGAAATTTATAGAAAAACCAACAGAAGAGATTACTGGAGAATTAGAAGTTTTAGCAATTTTTAATCCAGTAAAAAGTAATCAATTAATTGGAGGAAAAGTTACTGAAGGAAAGGTTCAAAATAAAAATAACTTTAGATTAATTCGTGGAGAAGAGATTATTGGTCAAGGTAAAATTTCAAACTTACAAAAGAATCGAATTGAAGCTTTGGAATCAAAGGCAGGAGAAGAGTGCGGTTTGTTAGTATCTAGTTCAAAAGAGGTAAAAAAAGGCGATAGGCTTGTGTTTTTTAAGAAAATTTAATAAGATAATTCTGTGGCGCGGTGGCGAAGTGGAAACGCTGGGGTCTGCAAAACCTCGATGCGAGGGTTCGATTCCCTCCCGCGCCTCAGGACCTGAAGTGTTTTGCCCAGGTGGCGGAATTGGTATACGCAAAGGACTTAAAATCCTTGGCTTTTAAAGCTTGTGGGTTCGAGTCCCACCCTGGGCACTAAAAAACATCCTGTTTAACAGGATGTTTTTATTAAGAATAATTTATTTTAATAATCCAAGATTTCCATAGTTGTTTCTTGGATTCCGAATTCCTTTGCAGAGCTTCTATCAGGGAACCAAATATCTATTCTAGTATCTTTGAATCTTGCATTCATTCTGTCCTCAACAATAAAGATTTTATCTCCAAAAAGTTCAGGAAGTTTTACTTTTGTTCCAAAAGGTAAAAAATTAGCAGCAAGGACTCCGTCATAAACTCGAGCTCCAGAAGCAGTGATAAATGGGTCTCCTTCAGTTTGATCAGGGGTTGAAGAATAAGCAGTAACAAAGATTTTTCTTATCTGAATTAAGAAAGGTCTGTTTATAGGAGATAAGAAAGTATTGTTTGAGGCATAATAAGGCTCTTTTTCTTGATTTAAGCTTTCTTGTTCAAGATTATCACTAAAAGAATCATTGATAATAACAGAAGGAGATCCTTCTACTAGAACACTGGGTAAAAAGCTAAAAAAGGCAAAAAATAGAGCAACAGTAATCAAGCCTATTTTATTTGTTTTACTAATAATATTCATAGTTTTACTTAATTGTTTTCTAGGTTTATTATTGATTTTGCGTATTAAAAAACTCCCTTTTGGGAGATCTCATAAGATTATTCTAT
>CAYRXA010000008.1:0-2373 GCA_964428155.1 uncultured Candidatus Saccharibacteria bacterium | reverse complement strand
TACCCTTATTGAAATGTTAATAGTTATTACTATTATCGCTGTTTTAGCTTCCTTAATTTTAGTAGGTATGGGTGGGGCTAGAGCAAAAACTCGAGATTCAAAAAGAGTAGCAGATTTGCATAATGTAATGAATGCTTTAGAGCTTTATTACAGTTTAAATTATACTTATCCTGGTACAATGCCCTGGAGTGATTTAAGCGATGAATTAATCAGTAGTGGGGCTGTTTCAAGAATTCCTCAAGACCCACTTAATAATAGTGATTCAGTTTTACGTACTTATAGGTATGGTGCTTCAGATGATCTTCAGGATTATGTCTTAGGAGTTATGCTAGAAACAGAGGATGCAGTTTTACAAGATTCTTATAATGTAGATATTTATGGAGTTTCTTGTAGTGATGCTCAAATGTACTGCATTATTCCTTAAGGATTTAATTTAAGACTTTAAATGATTTTTCTCTTAGCTTTTTTAGCTTTCATTTTTGGTACGATAATAGGCAGCTTTTTAAATGTTGTTATTGATAGAGCTGATATTAAAGAATCCCCTTTAAAAGGGGGTTCTTATTGTCCTCATTGTCATAAATCTTTATCTTGGTGGGAGCTTGTTCCAATTTTAAGTTTTGTTTTTTTAAAAGGCAGATGTTCTTCTTGTAAGCATAAACTTTCTTGGCAATATCCTTTAGTAGAAATGATAACAGGTTTATTTTTTTCTTTTGTTGTTTTAAGGTTTTTCCGTTTTTCTTTTGCCAGTCTTTATCTATTCCAAAATATTAATTTTGAAAGTGTATTAATAATATTAAATTTTTTGTTTTGGTTTTACTGGATTTCAGTTTTAATTATTATTTCTGTTTATGATTTAAAACAATATTTAATCTTGAATAAAGTATTAATTCCGGCAATAATAATTAGTTTTTTTTGGAGAATAGTTTTAGGCTTCTTTATTCTTAAAAATTCTTTTTATTTTTTACCTTATTTCTCTCGGTTCTTAGGAGATAAAAATTTTGTTTTTGGCTATTATTCTTATTTCTCTTCTTTGTTTTTAGGTATTCTTTTTTTCTGTGGTATTATTTCTTTATTGGCTTGGGTGACAAAAGAAAAAGCCATGGGTTGGGGAGATGCGATTCTAGCATTTTTTTTGGGCCTTATCTTAGGTTGGCCTGAATCATTAATAGCTTTAATCATTGCTTTCTTGCTTGGGGGAGGAGTTGCTTTAGTCCTCTTGGCTTTAAAAAAGAAGACAATGAAGGGCTATGTTCCTTTTGCTCCTTTCTTGTCTCTTGGGGCGCTGACAGTTATGCTTTTTGGTGATATAATAATAGAGAAGTATTTAGCTTTATTATTTTAATTAGTTTTTAAAAAAATGTTTCAGTTTTCATTTTTAAAATTTCAAAAGCAAGAGTTTGCTCGCCAAGGATTTGTTAAAAAAAGGTTTAAAGGCTTTACTTTAATTGAAATGCTGGTAACTTTAGGAATTGTCACGATGTTGAGTGTAATGATTTTAGCTTATTCAAGGCAAAGTGAATCAATTGCTAATCTTGTTCGTGGAGGAAATCGGATTGTGTTTGAAATGCAAAAAGCTCAAAGTTTATCAATGCTTGTTTTGCAAGAGGATTCACCAAATGAAAAAGAAGTTTGTGGCTGGGGGATTTACATTGATAAAAGCAATATTCCTGTAGAAAAATTTATACTTTTTGCAGATTTTTGTGAGGAATTTCCAGGAGGTGAATTAAAAGGGAATAATGAATACGATGAGGACGAAGGAGAAAAAATAGAAGAGATTCATCTTTTAAGAAGAATTGAAATATTTGAAACCAATATTAATTCTATTGTTTTTGTGCCTCCAGAACCAAAAATAAAATTTATTCCTGATTTGTTTGAAGGAGAAAATGCTTTTATTAGAATTCGTTTAAAGAATATTCCAGATCAATATTATGAAATACAAATTTCAAAAGTAGGGCAAGTCTATAAAGATTTAAGAACAGAATAATTCAAAAATCATGAAGGAAATTTTATCTTCCAAGTTATCTAAAAAAGGGTTTACTCTAGTTGAAGCATTAATTGCGATGTCTGTTTTAATGATTGGGATTTTTTCGGGGTTTGTTCTTGTTACCAGAGCCCTTTATAATGCTGCAGTCATTCAAGATAGGTTGACAGCCAGCTTTTTAGCCCAAGAAGGAGTGGAATTGGTCAGACAGATACGGGACACTAATTTTATTAAAATTCTTAATAATGAAAGTATTAATTGGCGAGATGGTTTAGAAGATGGCACTTATATTATTGAGGCAAAGATTAGAGAAGGATATTCTATTAATTTAGTTCCTATTGAAGAAGGAGCAGAAGTTCCAAATTTATTATATGATAATAATGTTGATCAAA
>CAYRXA010000007.1:0-29144 GCA_964428155.1 uncultured Candidatus Saccharibacteria bacterium | reverse complement strand
AATATTCAGCCCTGTTTTTTATTAGGTTGACTGTAAAATAGTATTATGGTATTATACAAATAAGAAAAATAAAGAATTTTATTTTTCATTGTAATTTGAAAATTAGGAGGTGGAATTTAATGAAAATTGAAATGAAAGAGATCTTTTTAGTTTGGGGCGCTATTATTGTAATTCTTTCTATTTTAACAAGATTAATTTACGGCCTTTATATGAGAACGGTATTTGAATATTTATCAAATTGGCTTGGATCGTCTTTGGCAATAACTTTGTTTTGGGCTGGTTGGGTTTTAGCATTAATTAAGGCAATAGATGTGGTTATGAATTGGTGTATCTTTAATGATGATTTATAAGGAGGAATTAATGATGGTAGAAA
This sequence comes from uncultured Candidatus Saccharibacteria bacterium, assembly GCA_964428155.1. Lineage (GTDB taxonomy): Bacteria > Patescibacteriota > Minisyncoccia > UBA6257 > UBA6257 > JAQTTC01. Next base: position 28,771 of record CAYRXA010000007.1, on the reverse strand, counting down.
GGCCATTAATGAATTTAGAACAAGAAGTTATTAATAAGAAAATTGGTTTGGCGAGAACAAGGTTTGCTGTTTGTGCTTTGTCTCCAGAAAATTCAGGAATAGAATATGACAATATTGATTGTATTCATTTTAGCTTAAGTAGAAAGCAGGCACGAAAATTAAAGAAAAAAATGGAAAAGGAATTTCCAAGAGATGAGGTGAGGATATTATTAATCGAAGTGAAAAGAATAGAATAATTAGAAAGAAGGTGATTAAAATGAAACGGAAGCTAACAAGTTCAGAAAGAAGGGCGGTGTTTGATAATGTAGGCAAGACAAAAATTGAATTTTTAATTTGTGCAGTTTTTTCTTCAAAAAAATTCTCAACAATATATGAGGATTATATTATTCTTTGCGAAGATAATAATGAAATAAAAGAAGCAGAAAAAGAATTAAGAGAAAAATTTCCTAATGATGAGATAAGAGTAATTAAAAATAAAATTACTAGAATAGAATAAAATTTAAGGAGGTATTTAAAGTGAGTTGGAAAGATAATGGAAAGAACGGTAAAGGTCCAAAAATAGAAATAATTATAGAAGATAGGGAATTAAATAAGAAAATCATTATTGCTCAATATAAAAAATCAATTGTTTTGCCTGAAAGTTATTGCGAAGAAATGGCAGAAATTATTTATGAGTTTTTGCATAAAAATACGGGTAAAATTGCAGGAAGAGTAAAAGAAGATTATAGAAATATTGTATTTCATGAGAAGCTGGTAAATGATAAACCATTTCAAATAAACCAGAAAAAAGAAAAAAGGTTTTATAAACAAAGAATTAAAAAAAGACAGATTGTTAGATTTTAATAGTATTCTAATTTAATTTAGAAAAGGAGACAATAAATGAAAGAGAAAGAAAAAGGAAGAGTATATTTATCAGGATCGCCATATTTACAAATTTTAACTATAAGATGGAAAGTTCTTGAAAAAGGAGAAAAGCCTCAATTATGTTTTTACGTTCGTAATAGCCAAGATGGAAAAAAGTGGTTTATACCGCTTAAGAAAAAGCCACATAAGCTTGTTTCCTTATATGGTAGAAGAAGTGAAGTTATTAAAGTTTTAGAAACACAAGTAAAATCAAAGGTTTAAAAAACATAAGGGTTGGTATTAATACCAACCCTTTTTATATTATGAGTACAAATGTATTGTGTTAATCGTATCAATATGATACGATTAAAGTATAAAAATGATACGAAAATGATTAAATTTAACCAAAAAGAGAAAAAAATTATTGATATTTTCTTGAAAGGCAATAAAGAAATGCAGTCGTCTGCTGTTTATCAAGAAATGATGAAATTAGGAGAAGAGATGTCCCAAGTTACGATAAAAAGATTATTATCAAAAATGGTTGATAAGGATGTTTTAATAATGGAAGGAAAAGGAAGGTCAACAGTTTATAAGCTAAATATAAAAGGTAGGGTTTTTGCAGAAATTAATGCTCAAGAATATCTTTCAATCGAACCGGATAAAAGATTTGGGTTTCAAGAATACAATTTTGATTTATTTTCTTTGTTTCCATTAGAAGTTTTTTTAAAAGAAGAGTTAGAAGCATTAAATAAAGCAACTCTGGAATACAAAAGGAGAATAAAAGGAATATCTTCGATTATCGAGAAAAAAGAATTAGAACGACTTATAATTGAGCTTTCATGGAAATCATCCAAGATTGAAGGGAATACTTATACACTTCTTGATACAGAAAAACTTATTTTGAAAAATCAACTAGCAGAAGGCAAAACACAACAAGAAACTCAAATGATATTAAACCATAAAGACGCTTTTAATTTTACTTACAATAACAAGAATTTTTTTAAGACAATGACAAAAGAAAATTTAGAAGAATTGCATAAAATATTAACTAAAGGGCTTGGTGTTAATTTGGGTATGAGAAAAAGTCCTATTGGTATTTCTGGATCAGTTTATCGTCCACTTGATAATGTTTATCAAATCAATGAAGCAATAGAAGCTCTTATTAGGGTAATTAAGAAAATGGAATCAACTTATGCTAAGTCAATGATAGCTCTTCTTGGTATTAGCTATATTCAACCATTTGAAGATGGAAACAAAAGAGTAAGTAGAATTATGGCCAATGCATTATTAATGGCAAATGGTTTAGCGCCGCTTTCATATCGCAGTGTTGATGAAAAAGAATACAAAGAAGCAGTGCTTACATTTTATGAATTAAATTCAATAGTGCCATTTAAGAAAATATTTATTGAACAGTATGATTTTTCTGCAAGAAATTATGCAGTTAAATAAAAATGGTTTTATTTAGGGTTGCTAATAAACTGATGTTTTGGTAATATATTAAATACGGTGGGGTTCTGGTGGGGCCCTCTAAAATTTAATAAATAATACAAAAGATGAAAAAACAAATTTTTTCAAAAACATTTGCAATTTTTTTAGCAATTAGTTTTTTGTTTTTAAATATTAGTGGTGTTTTTGTTAATCAAGCCCAGGCTTTAGATCCTACAGGAACTATCATTGTTAATAAATTTAATGATGAAAATGGTGATGGAGTATGGGATGATGATGAAATACTTCTTATTAGCTATCCAGTATTTATTAGCTTAGAAGATAGCGAAGAAAGAATAAATCCAGACACTGCAACAAATGGATCAGTCTTTAATAATGTTCCTGTTGGAAATTATTATATCTGCGAAGAAATACAAGAAGGTTGGGAAAATACTAAACCTGGAACAGAAGCATTTGATTGGGGAGATGGTACAATGGTTGTTTGTTATGGTCCAGAAGCTTTAGTTGAAGGAGAGACAATTGAAGTAGATTTTGGAAATCATTTAATAGAAGAGGAAGAAATTTCAGAAACAACAACGACAACAACTATTGCAGAAGAAGAGGAAGAGGTTTCAGAAACAACAACGACAACAACTTTAGCTGCTCAAGTGACAACAACAATTGCTGAAAGTGTTTTAGAAGAAGATGAATTAGAAGAAGATTTAGAAGAAACAGAGGAAAGTGACGAAAAAACATCATATGATTGGAATTGGGTTTTGATTGCGCTTTTAATAATTGTTGGTGGGGCTCTTTTATTCAGCAAGAAATAGTCTGGATAAGGGAGATAAACAGGGTTGATATTGTTATCAACCCTGTTTTATTGTAAAATGAAGATAATATGAGTTTATCAATTGGAATTGTAGGTTTGCCTAATGTTGGAAAGTCTACTCTTTTTGAGATAATTACTAAAAAACAAGTTGGTAAGGAAAATTATCCTTTTTGTACCATTGATCCTAATGTGGGCGTTGTTGCTGTACCTGACATTAGGGTTGATAAATTAGTTCATTTGAATCAGTCAGAAAAAAAGATTTATGCTACAGTAGAATTTGTTGATATTGCTGGTTTGGTTAAAGGAGCAAGCAAAGGAGAAGGTTTGGGTAATAAGTTTTTAGCTAATATTAGAGAAACTGATGAAATTGTTTATGTTTTAAGATGTTTTAAAAATGAGAAAATTGTTAATACCTTAAATCAAATTGATCCGCTTTTAGAAAAAGAAACTTTAGAAACAGAATTAATTTTAAAAGATTTAGAAACTGTTAATAAAAGACTTTCTTCTTTAGAAAAAGAAATTAAGTCAGGGGATAAAGAAGCAATAAAAGAAGAACAAGTACTAACTAAAGCACAGGATTTTTTACAAAAAGGGCATATTCTTTATGAAGAAGTATGGGAGAAAGAAGAAAAAATTATTCTTGATAGTTTTCAATTACTAACTTTGAAACCTAGAATTTATTTATTTAATGGGCAGGAGAATGAAATACCAGCTCATATTTTAGAAACCTTTAATAAGAATAAATGGCCTTATTTAATTATGGATGTTGCTTTAGAATTAGGAGCAGCAGATTTAAGTGAACAAGAAAGAATTTCTTTAGGTTTGCCTGAAAAATCAGAGTTAGATATTTTAATTCAATCAACTTATAAATTATTAGGATTAATTACTTTTCTTACTTCAGGAGAAAAAGAAACTAGAGCCTGGACTGTTAAAGAAGGGTCAAAAGCCCCAGAGGCTGGCAGAGCTATTCATAGTGATTTTGCTGATAAATTCATTAAGGCAGAAGTGATAAATTGGAAGAAATTATTAGAAGCTACAAGCTGGAGTTTGGCTAGGCAAAAGGGATGGGTGCAATTAGAAGGAAAAGAATATATTGTTCAAGATGGTGATGTTATAATATTTAAACATGGGTAAAAGAATTATATTTTTTGGTAGAGTTCAAGGAATTGGTTTTCGAGCAGCTGCTGAAATGTTAGCTGTTAAATATAGTATTGGTGGATGGGTGCAGAATAATGATGATGGAACAGTGAGTTTGGTAGTTGAAGGAGAAGAAGAAAAAATAAAAGATTTTATAGAGCATTTAAAAAGATATTTTAAGAATAATATTGATAAAATTGAAGAAAGAGAGGAAGATGAGCATGGGTTTAAAGAATTTGTAATTAGATAAAAAGATGGAAAAGAAAAACCAAGGCAGTCTTTTTACTTGGACAAAACATTCCCAGGCAAAGATTCAGCAATATATGCTTTCAGAAAGTAGAATCAAGAGAGTAATTAGAAATCCTTTAAGAGTAGAAAAAGGAATTGCCCCAAAGACTTTAGCTTCAATGCAAAAAGCCGGATCTAAAAAACATCCATATGAAATTTGGACAATGTATCAGCTGACAAAAGATCAGATGCAGAATCAAATAAAAGTTATCAGTGCCTGGAAATATCCAGGAGTAACTCAGCCTGGAGATCCAATTCCAATTCCCCCAGATATCTTTGAAGAGATAATAAAAAATATGAAAAAGGATTAATGGATAAAATAAAGTTTGAAGAATTAATAAGTCAGTCTTTAAAGAAAATCCCATATCATTTTTTGAACAGAATGGGTAATCTTGCTATAGTATCACAGGATGAACCAACTGATTTTCAAAAAGAAAAATCTGGTCATTCTTCTGGAGGATGCCTTTTGGGATTATATGAAGGAGTGCCTCAAATTAAAAGAGGTTATTATAACAGAGCAGCTCCAGATAAAATAACTTTGTTTCAAAAAAACATTGAAAGAGCAGCTGATAATAATGAAGAAAGAATAAAGCAGATTATTGAAGAAACAGTTTGGCATGAGATAGGTCATCATTTTGGTTTAAATGAAGATGAAATTAGAAAACGTATTCAATTAAAAAAGCCATTTACTGAAAAAAAGATGATAAATTACAAAGACTTTGAACAATTAGATTTGCGAATAGCTAAAATATTAAAAGCAGAAAAATTTGAAGGAACTGATAAACTTCTTGTTTTAGAAATTGATTTAGGAGAAGAAAAAAGACAATTAATTGCTGGGATTGCTCAAGAATATTTACCAGAATCATTAATTGGAAAGAAAATTGTAGTGGTTGCTAATTTAGAACCTAAAGAAATAAAAGGAAAATTAAGCCAAGGGATGCTCTTGGCAGTTGATTCTTCTCAAGGGCCAGTACTTTTAGTTCCTGAAGGTGAAGTTCCTCCAGGAAGTAAGATAAAATAATAAAAAAGCTTAATTTATGAAAAAGGTATATATTGTTAATAAATCAGGGGAAAAAGAGCTTTTTTCTAAAAGCAAAGTTTATAATAGTGCTCGAAGAGTTGGAGCTTCAAAAAAATTAGCAGAAGAAATAGCAACTACAATAAGAAAAGAAATTTATCCAGGAATGACTACTAATAATATTTTTGATCGAGTTGAAGAAATTCTAGAAAAAGAATATCCAAAAGGTGGAATTCGCTTTCGCCTTAAAGAAGCAATGATGGCTTTAGGCCCAAGTGGGTTTCCTTTTGAGAAATATATTGGAGGTGTTCTAGAAGAATTAGGTTTTGAAGTTAATCTTAATCAATATATTAAGGGGTCATGCGTAACTCATGAAATAGATGTTTTGGCTAAAGAAAAAAAATATTGTTTGCTTGGTGAATGCAAATACCATACTATCTCTGGAGGAAGAGTTGATTTAAAAATAGGTCTGCATCATTTTGCTCGTTATTTAGACATAGAAGCAGGAAAATATTTTAAAAAAGAATTAAAAAATTTAAAACCAAGACCGATTATAATAACTAATAGTAAATTTACTACTAAATTATTAAAATATGCTGAATGTGTTGGGCTTGATTTATTAGGTTGGAAACATCCTAGAGGAACAGGATTAGAATATATTATTGAAACAGAAAAGTTTTATCCTATTACAATTCTTCCTTCTTTTAAAGATGGATTATTAGAATCATTCTCTCAACAAGGATTAATGCTTGCTCAGGATTTATTATCAATAGATCCAGAAAAACATTATAAAAAATTTGGAATTTCAAAAAGAAAAATCTCTACCCTTAAAAAAGAAGCAGAGATTTTATTATTAGAAGAATAAAACTAAAAAAATGCTACTGTTCGTTGAAATTAGATAGCAAGCTATTTAATCTCTCTAAACAGTAGCAATATCATTATATCGAAGTTTGTTTACAAAGTCAATACTTAATGTGGATAATTTCATTTATAGTAAGTATATTATAAAAAACTTATATAATGTTAATAGAAAAAATTAATTAATGATAAAATACAAATATGAAGAAAAAATATATTTTATGGTTTAAAGAAATAGGTATTAAAGATCTTCCTCGAGTAGGCGGAAAGAATGCTTCTTTAGGCGAGATGTATAATCGTCTTACTAAGAAAGGAATTAATGTGCCAGATGGTTTTGCTTTTACTACTGCTGCCTATTGGTATTTTTTGAAAAAGAATAAACTTGAAAAAGAATTAAAGGAAATCTTTGCTGAATTTAATCCAAAAAGTATTAAGAGTTTGCAAGAAACTGGTAAGAAGGCAAGAAAACTTGTTTTAACTGGTGAATTTCCAGAAGATTTGAGAAAAGAAATTATAAAAGCTTATCGAAAGCTAGGGAGAAAATATGGGGAAAATTGTGAGACAGCAGTGAGGTCATCTGGAATGGCTGAAGATTCGCCGCGGGATTCTTTTGCTGGTCAATTTGAAACGTTTTTAAACATTAAAGGAGACGAAGAAATATTAGACGCAATTAAAAAATGTTTAGCCTCATCTTTTAATGATCGGGTTATTTCTTATAGAGAAGAAAAGAAAATTGATCATTTTGAATTTGCTCTTTCAATTGGAATACAAAAAATGGTTAGATCTGATTTAGCTTCTTCAGGGATAATGTTTACTTTGGACACAGAATCAGGTTTTCGGAACGTGGTTTTAATTAATTCTATTTTTGGTTTAGGAGAAATGATTGTTCAGGGTAAGGTTACTCCAGATGAATTTTATGTTTTTAAACCAACTTTAGAACAAGGATTTAAAGCGATTATTAGAAAAGATCTTGGCAGAAAAACAAAAAAGCATATTTATAGCAAACAGGCAGGAATTAAAGAAGTTTCAGTTTCTTCAAAAGATCAATTAAAGTTTTCTTTAACAGATGAGGAGATTTTAACTTTAGCAAGATGGGGAGTTATTATCGAAGATTATTATTCAACCTTGAATAAAAAATGGATGCCTCAGGATATTGAATGGGCTAAGGATGGAAAAACAGGAGAATTGTTTATTGTTCAATCAAGGCCAGAAACTGTTCATTCAGTTACAACTAATATCTATCAAGAATATCAGTTATCAACATTAAAAAAACCTATCTTAAATGGAACTGCTATTGGTAATAAAGTCGGTATTGGTAAGGCGCGTATTATTAAAAATGCTTCAAAACTTTCTGAGTTTCAAAAAGGAGAGGTTTTAGTAACTAAAATGACTGATCCTGATTGGACCTCAGCTTTTCCAATGGCTTCAGCGATAATTACAGATGAAGGTAGTAAAACTTGCCACGCAGCCATTATTTCTAGAGAATTAGGTGTGCCTTGTATTGTTGGCACTAGAGAAGCAACAAAAAAATTAAGAAATGGACAAGAAATAACTGTTGATTGTACCCAAGGACTTAATGGTAGGATTTTTGAAGGAAAGGTGTCTTTTGAAATTAAAGAATATAATTTTAAGAAATTTCCTAAGATTAAGACTAAGATAATGATGAATATTGGTGCTCCAGAAATAGCTTTTTCATCTTCATTTTTACCTAATGAAGGCGTAGGATTGGCTAGGGAAGAATTTATTATTGCTGAAAAAATTAGGATTCATCCCTTGGCTCTTTATCATTACAATAAAATTAAAAATGGTTCTCTTGGAAAAACTCCAGAAGAAAAGAAAAAATTAAAGGAGATAGCTAAGAAGATTGATGAAATGACAATTGAGCATAAAAACAAGAAAGAATATTTTATTAAAGAATTAGCAGAAGGTATTGCTCAAATTGCAGCTGCTTTTTATCCTAAAGAAGTAATTGTTAGATTTTCTGATTTTAAAACAAATGAATATCGTAATCTTATTGGTGGAGAATTTTTTGAACAAGCAGATGAAGCTAACCCAATGTTAGGATTTAGAGGGGCTTGTCGATATATTGATCCTCAATTTAAGCCTGCCTTTTTGATGGAATGTGAAGCAATTAAGAGAGCAAAAGAGGTTTTTGGATTAACAAATATCTCAGTTATGGTTCCGTTTTGTCGAACAATTAAAGAAGCAAAACAATCAAAAGAATTAATTAAAAAGTCTGGTTTATTAAATGATAAAAATTCTTCAAATCTATATGTAATGTGTGAAATTCCTTCAAATGTTGTGCTTGTAAATGAATTTTTGGATATTTTTGATGGAATGAGTATTGGCTCTAATGATCTTACTCAATTAGCTTTAGGTATAGATAGAGATAATGCAGTGATTCAAGGAATAGGTGATGAAAGAGATGAGGCAGTAAAGAATATGATTACCAGCGTTATCAAAGCATGTAAGAAAAGAAAGAAGTATGTGGGAATTTGCGGTCAAGCACCAAGTGATTTTCCTGAATTTGCAATGTTTTTGGCAAAACAAGGGATTGAAAGTATGTCTTTGAATCCAGATACTGTTATTAAGACAATTTTAGAGATAAGTAAATTGAAATAAAAACACAATGAGAATAAATGATATTTTTCTTAAAATAACTCATGATTCTCGAGGAGAGGAAACTTTAAGAGCGATAATGAGAAGTGGAAATATTGAAGTGAGTACTAGTGTTCCTCATGGGAAGAGTAAAGGGGAAAAGGAAGTTTTTGTTATGGATCCGCATACAGCCATTAGAAAGTTTGAAATGATCAAAGAACGGTTAATTGATGTTGACTTTGTTGATCTTAATGATTTTGATAATTTTTTAATAGAATTAGATGGGACTAAAATTAAAAGTGTGCTTGGGGGAAATTTGATTTTAGTTTTGTCTCAGGCATTTTGTCGTTTAGCAGCTAAAAAAGAAGGATTAGAGCTTTGGCAATATTTAGAGAGATATCTTGATATTAATAATAAAAGGCAAGTACCTTTGTTTCTGTTCAATTTAATTAATGGAGGTCAGCATGCTTCTTATGGTCCAAGAATTCAGGAATACATGATCGTTCCTCAAGTAGATGGTCCAAAGGTTTGTTTGGAAACTGCCCAGATATTTTTTGCTGGTTTAAAAGAATATTTTAAAAAAGAATTTGGAGATAATAAATTTGGTGATGAAGGGGGTTTGTTATTTCCTGGAGAAAATTATCAACAACCTTTAGAGATTTTTGAAGAGATTAGAGATAAATTAAATCTTAAAGGAAAAATTAAATTTTCTTTAGATGTAGCTGCTAATTCTTTTTATGATAAAAAGAAAGAACAATATTTATTAGAAGAAGATCTGGTAGTTTCTAAAAAGGAATTGCTCGAAGTCTATAAAAAGTTAATATCTCAATATGACATTCTTTCTTTAGAAGATCCTTTTGAAGAAAAAGATTTGGGAAGTTTTAAAGAATTAGCTGCTGTTAGAAAAGCAAAAACAATAGTGATTGGTGATGATTTAACAGCCACTAATTATGAATTAGTTAAAGAGGCTATTAAAATGAAAGCTATCAATGGGGTGATTATTAAACCAACTCAGATTGGTACAATTTCAGAAACTTTAGAAACAATTAATTTAGCAAATGAAAACAAGATAAAAATTATTGTTAGTCATCGGAGCGCAGAAACTGATGATGATTTTATTGCTGATTTGGCTTGGGCAAGTAAAGCCTGGGCTTTAAAAGCCGGGGCTCCTCAGCCAGAAGAAAGAATGGTAAAATACAATAGATTGGTAAATATTTATAACCAAACATGAAGAAAATAATCTTTTTTGAAACAACTGAAAAGGAAAAGAATATTCTTGAAAAATATCCGGATTTTTTTAAATTAGTTGATTTTACTGAAGAGAAATTAACTGCTGAAAATGCTAAAGAATTTAAGGATTATGAAATCGTTTCAGTTTTTATTGGTTCTCAATTATCTCAGCAGACATTAAGTCAGTTAAATAACTTGAAATTTATTGCTACTCGTTCTACAGGTTTTGATCATATTGATTTAAATTATTGTAAAGAAAATGATATTTTGATTTCCAGTGTACCTAATTATGGAGATCATACAGTGGCAGAATACACTTTTGCCTTACTTTTATGTTTAATAAGGAAAGTTTATAATGCTTATCATCAAGTAAGAGAAACAGGGAGCTTTTCTTTAGAAGGGTTACAAGGTGAAGAATTATTTAACAAAACCTTAGGAGTAATTGGTACAGGTAAGATTGGTCAAGAGGTAATAAAGATAGCCAAAGGATTTTCAATGAAAGTAATTGCTTATGATAAATATCCTCAAGAGGAACTTGCTCAAAAATTAGGATTTGAATATGTTAATTTAGAAGATTTATTAGCTCAATCAGATGTGGTTAGCTTACATGTTCCTTATACAAAAGAGACTCATCATTTAATTAATAAAGATAATATTTTGAAAATTAAACCAGGTGCCTATATCATTAATACTGCTAGAGGAGGAGTGATAGAAACTGATGCTCTTTATCAGGCTTTAAAGAAAAATCATCTAGCTGGAGCAGCTTTAGATGTTTTAGAAGAAGAAGGGGATTTGAAAGAAGAGCAAAGAATGCTTTCAGAAAAACAAGATATTCCAACAGAGAAATTAAAAACTCTTTTAGCCAATCATATTTTTATTGATTTAGATAATGTGATTATTTCTCCTCACAATGCTTTTAATACAAAAGAAGCTTTGGAGAATATTTTAATGACAACGATGGAAAATATTAATGGGTATTTTAATAATGAATTAAAGAATTTAATTAAATAATATAAATAATAAAAACTATGTTAGATCCAAATTGTATTTTTTGTAAAATTATTAAAGGAGAAATTCCTTCACAGAAATATTATGAGGATGATAATTTTTTAGCTATTTTTGATATTAGTCCTATTAGTGAAGGTCATTTTATTTTGTTTTCTAAAAATCATTATGCCAATATTGGAGAAATGCCTGAAAAAGAATGGCAAAAGATTTGTTCTTTAGCTCGTGATTTGGCAGAAAAACATGTTAAAGAAATAGAGGCTGATGGTTATAATTTGTTAATTAACCAAGGCGAGGCAGCTCAATCTGGTATTGTTCATCGTCCTCATATTCATGTCATCCCGCGTCATTTCAAAGACAATATTAAAATTGATCCTAGAGGATAATTATGTGTGGAATTATTGCTTATAAAGGAAAAGAGAATGCAGTCCAAATTGTAATGGACGGTTTAAAGCATCTTGAATATAGAGGATATGATTCTGCTGGTCTTTGTGTGATTTTAAAAGATAAAACATTTTTAATAAAAAAAACAGGTAAAGTAGATGTTTTATTGCAAGAAGTTAAAAAGAAACAAGCTCATAATGAAATGTTAGATGGAGAAATTGGGATTGGCCACTCGAGATGGTCAACCCACGGCGCCGTAACAGAAGCAAATGCTCACCCTCATTTTTCCTGTGATAAGAAGATTTTTGTGGTTCACAATGGAATTGTTGAGAATTATGAGAGCTTAAAAGAGGAGTTGATTAAAAAAGGGCATCGTTTTGTTTCCCAAACTGATACTGAAGTTATCCCTCATTTAATTGAAGAATATAGAAAAAAGAATAGTTTTGTTATTTCTTGTGAAAAAACCTTTAATCGATTAGATGGTTTATTCGCCATTGTAGTTTTAGATAAAGAAACTGGTGAAATTATTGGTACTCGAAAAGGTTCGCCTTTAGTGATGGGCATAGGTGATCAAGGTCTTTTTTTAGCTTCTGATGTCCCTGCTTTTTTAGATAAAACAAATAGAGTTATCTTTTTAGATGATGGAGATATGGTTCATCTTATTAATGACCAAGAATATACAATTAAGAATTTGATTTCTAAGAAAAAATTGAAGAAGAAAATCAATATTATTAAATGGACTAAAGAAGAGGCGGAAAAAGGAAAGCATCCGCATTTTATGATTAAAGAAATTAAAGAAACTCCAGAAGCGATTAAGAAAGCTGCTTGGCAAGATAAAAAAACATTAAGATCAGTAGCTAATTTAATTAAAAAAAGTTCAAGTGTTTTCTTTGTTGCTTGTGGCACAGCTGGTCATTCTTGTTTAGCTGGTCAGTATTTGTTTTCTTCTTTATTAGGAAGAAGGACTGGGTTTAGTGTAGCTAGTGAGTTTAATAATTTTCTTCCAGCTTTAGATAAAAATACTTTATTAATTGCAGTCTCTCAGAGTGGAGAAACTATTGATACTTTAGAAGCTGTTAAAAGAGCTAAGGAAAAAGGAATTAAAGTTGTTTCTTTAGTTAATGTTATGGGCTCGACTTTAACTAGAATCAGTGATCATGTTTTAATGATTAATGCTGGACCAGAGAAATGTGTTTTGGCAACAAAGAGTTATTTGGCTCAATTAAGTTTAATCTTATTAATTCTTTTTGCTGTTTTAGGTAAACATAGTGAAGGTGAAAGAGAGTTAAAAAAAATCAGTCGTCAGATAGGACTGTTATTAGAAGATAAAAAATTTATTACCCAGATAAAAAAATTAGCTAAGAAATTATCTTTAGCTAATCATATTTTTGTTATCGGTCGTAGTTATAATTATCCAACTACTTTAGAAACTGCTTTAAAAATTAAAGAGGGCTGTTATATTCATACTGAAGCTTTTGCTGGTGGAGAATTAAAGCATGGAGTTATTGCTTTAATTGAAAAGGGGACTCCTTGTATTATTCATTTATCTAAAAGCGAAGAAACGGAGAATACTTTAATTAATGCAATGGAATTACAAAGTCGTGGTGCTTATATTATTGGCATTGGTCCAGAAGAGAAAAAAGATTTTGATTTTTTTGTTACAGTGCCTGAAGTTGAGGAAATTTTCTCTCTTTTAATGAATGTTCTTCCAATTCAGCTTTTAAGTTATTACATTGCCCTTGAAAAAGGCATTGATCCTGATAAACCTCGCAATTTAGCAAAGAGTGTAACTGTTAAATAATTTTATTTAGCTCTTTCAACGTATTGACCAGTTTCAGTGTTAATAATTATTCTATCTCCTTCTTTTATAAAAAGAGGAGTATTTATTTTTAATCTATTTTCTAAAGTAACAGTTTTAATAGCGCCGCTAACAGTATTGCCTTTTGTTGCTTCTGGAGCTTCAGTGACTAATAATTCTATTTTAATAGGAATTTTAATAGAAATAGGTTTTTCATCAAGGAAAATTATGGAGATTTCTGTTTTTTCTTTAATAAATTTAATTAAATCTTGTACTTTTTCTAAATCAAAGCTAATTCTTTCTTGAGTCTTTTTTAATTGGAAAACTGCTGATTTTCTATCAGCATATAGATAGAGGGCTTCTTGATAATCAATTTCAACTTCTTCAAATTTATCTCCAGAGCGGAATGTTCTTTCTAAAGTTTTTCCAGTTTGGAAATTTTTTAATTGAGTTCTCATTACCGCTCCTCCTTTACCTGGTTTATAGAATTCAAAATTAATAATTTGCCATGGTTCATTATTAATTTTAATGACTATGCCTTTTTCAAAATCTGTTGTTGAGATCATAATATTTTTTATTTGATTTTTATTTTTTCTAATGCTATAGTATTATCTAATGGATATTTCGTCAAGTGTTTTGCTTTTAAGTTTTAAAAGTTTATTATTGGCAACAGCTCTTGGGGCTTTGATTGGATTGGAAAGAGAGTGGGCAAGAAAAGAAGCAGGGACGAGAACATTTTCTTTGATCAGTTTAGGCTCAGCTTTATTTATAATTATTTCTCAATTAAGCTTTAATCAATATTTAGGAATTTCAAGCTTAGATCCTTCAAGAACTTTAGGTCAGATTATTGTCGGTATTGGATTTTTAGGAGCAGGGATAATTATCTTCCAACAGAAAGAAGGTATTGTTAAAAACCTGACAACAGCAGCAATGATTTGGGTGACAGCAGCAATAGGAGCAACCGTAGGTTTGGGATTGTATTGGATAGCAATTGGCGCTACTTTTTTGGTCCTTTTTATCAATATCGTTATTTTCCCAATTGAAAAAAAGATGGAAAGCAAGATTCAGCAGATAAAAGGCAAAAAACAAGAATAAGTATTGCCCTCGTAGCTCAATTGGTAGAGCAGCTCCCTTTTAAGGAGAAGGTTGCGCGTTCGAGTCGCGCTGAGGGCACTTCAAAATTTTTTAATTTTACAAGCACAATTTACTTGTGCTTGTTTTTTTATTTGATATAATTAATGATAGTGGAGCATTCTGGTTGCATTATTGGAAAGTTAGATATTCACACAAGAAATTAAAAGAAGAAGCTGAAAGAACAGAATTAATTCTTTATCGAGCTTTTGATAATTTAAGAAAAGAAGTAACTAAAGAGATAGCGAAGCTTGATGGCAATGATCTTCTATCAGAAAGAGAAAAAGAAATTGATGAAAAATTAAAGAAAGCAATCAGAAATTCAGAAAAGCTTATTGATGAAAAGATAAAACATATTAAAAAAGAAATAAACGGAGATTAGTAGTTGTTTTAAATAAGATTTTTTGATAGGATAATCAAGATGAATTATAAAAGAATATTAATTATTATCGGTATTTTTATTGCGACCGTATTGATGGGAGTTTTTATTTATCCTCAGGGAATAACGGCCAGAGGAATAAAACTACCTGATTTTTTTTATAAAGAGTTTAATTTTGGGTTAGATATTTCTGGAGGCACTCTTTTAATTTATGAGGCTGATTTAAGTAATATTGATCCAGCTGATTATTTTTCAGCCATGACTGGTTTAAGGGATGTTATTGAAAGAAGAATTAATTATTCAGGAGTAAGAGAGCCACGAGTGACAGTGAATAAAAGTGGAGAGATATGGCGTTTAACAGTTGAATTAGCTGGAATTAAAGATATTCAAGAAGCAATAAAGATGATCGGGGAAACTCCATATCTGGAATTTAAAGAAATTCGTTCAGAAGAAGAAACAGAAGCAATATTAGAAGATGAAGAATCAGAAGATGTTGATCCGTATTTTAAAGCAACTGCTTTAACTGGAAAATATTTAGAGAGAGCAGATATAGATTTTGATCAAACGACTTCTTTGCCAGTAATTAATTTGAAATTTAATGATGAAGGATCAAAGATTTTTGCTGAATTAACTAAGAATAATGTTGGTAATCCATTAGCTATTTATCTTGATAATCATCCAATTAGTATTCCAGTGGTGCGCGAAGAAATTCCTTCAGGTGTTGCTCAGATTTCAGGGCAATTTACCTTAGCTGAAGCTAGGGAACTAGTAGCAAGATTAAATCAAGGAGCTTTGCCAGTGCCGATTAATTTAATCTCTCAGCAGTCTGTTGGTGCTATTTTAGGAGAAGAATCAATTGAAAAAATTAGCCAAGCTGCTTTATTTGGTTTTCTTTTAGTTATTTTGTTTATGACTATCTTTTATCGTTTTCCAGGTTTATTAGCTTCAATTTCTTTAATTATTTATGTCATTCTAGTCTTGAGTATTTTCAAACTTATTCCAATAACTCTTACTTTAGCAGGAGTAACAGGTTTTATTCTTTCTATTGGTATGGCAGTTGATGCTAATGTTTTAATTTTTGAATATGCTAAGGAAGAAATGAGAAAAAATAAACCAATGAAGATTTCAATGGAAGATGGGTTTCAAAGATCATGGCCAGCTATTCGTGATTCTAATATTGCCACAATCATTTCAGCTATCATTCTTTATTATTTCACTTCAAGCATGATTAGAGGATTTGCTCTTACCTTGGCAATAGGAGTGGGGGCAGGATTGTTAACTGCTATCTACATTACAAGAATATTTTTACAAGCATTAATAATAAATAGAAATTAATAATGGATTTTATTAAAAAGAGAAAATTTTTTTACGGCTTTTCAGGAATAATGATTTTAGCTTCTTTGCTAAGTCTTTTAGTTTGGGGGTTTAATTTTGGAATAGATTTTACTGGTGGTTCTCTTTGGGAATTATCAATGGCAGAAGATATAAGTCAATCAAATGAAAAAATTAATAATTATTTGGGAGAAAGTGATTTAGGCCAAGTAAATATTCAAACAACAAGTGAAAATAGTTTAATTTTACGTTTTTCAAATATTTCAGAAGAAAAACACGTTGAATTATTAGGAGGATTAAAAGAAATAATTCCTTCTATTGAAGAAAAAAGATTTGAATCTATTGGACCTTCTATTGGCCAAGAATTAAAAACAAAATCTATTTGGGCGATTATTTTAGTATTTTTAGGAATTTTAACGTATCTTTGGTACGCTTTTCGCCATTCTTCATTAAGGGTTCCTTCTTATCGATATGGGGTTTTAGCAGTTTTAGTTTTAATGCATGATGCAATTTTTATAATAGGATTGTTTGTAGTTTTAGGAAAATTTCAAGGTTGGGAAGTAAATTCTGATTTTTTGGTAGCTTTGTTAGTGGTGACTGGTTATTCTGTTCATGATACTATTGTTGTTTTTGATAGGATTAGAGAGAATTTTAAGTTAAAGATAAAAGATGGCTTAGAAAATATTGTTAATTCAAGTATTCAGCAAACTCTAGTTAGGTCTTTAAATACCTCTTTAACTACTATTTTTCCTTTATTGATGCTTTGTTTTTTTGGGCCCCTTTCTATAAAAATATTGGTTATTGCTATGATTAGTGGTGTTATTATTGGGACTTATTCTTCTGTTTTTCTTGCTGCTCCTTTGTTATATGAATGGTCTATAAAAAAGGACTAAAAAGAGGCAAAAAGAGGTCAAATAGGGTTGACTTTTAAGCTAAATTTTGCTTTAATTAATAAATATGAACAAAGAATCTTTAAATCAAAAAAATCCTCAACAATTATCTTTACAAATTATTGATATTCTTCCTTCCCGAACACAAAGTATTTTGAGAAAAAGATTTGGTATAGATGACGATAAGCCTAAAACTCTAGAAGCAGTAGGTCAGGATTATAAAATTACTCGGGAAAGAGTAAGGCAAATTATAGAAACATCTTTAAAAACTATTAAAAAACAGCCGCTTTCAGAAATAATTGGCGGTTTTATTAATACAAGCAAATCACTTTTGAAAAAAAGTGGGGGATTAGAAGAAGAAGAAGAGCTTCTTAAAAAAATAGATAAAGATTTTAATAAAGAAGAAAAAAATCTTTCAGCAATTAAATTTTTATTAACACTTGATTCTAATTTTAAAAGAGAAGAAGAAGATGGATTAAATTATAGTTTTTGGCATTTTACAGAAATTTCTAAAGACAAGATTAATAAAAATATTAAAGCATTAGAAAAACATTTAAAAGAAAAAAAGAAAGCTTGTTTGTTGAATGAAGTATTGTCTTGGTCTAAGAAAAATATTTCTTCTAGTATGAATCAAGAAGAACTAGAAGCTTATTTCCGAGTATCAAAAAAAATAGGAATGAATCCATTTGGAGAATATGGTTTGTTTAATTGGGCAGAGATTGATCCTTCAGGAGCTCGAGATAGAGCATATTTAGTAATGAAGCATTCAGAAGAACCATTGCATTTTTCTAAGATCACAAAATTATTAAATGAAATAAATAAGTCTCCGGTTTATCCTCATTTATCTTCTCATTCTTGGCAGAAAAAAGTTTGTGTTCAAACAGTGCATAATGAATTAATTAGAGATTCAAGGTTTGTTTTGATTGGTAGAGGTATTTATGCTCTTAAGGAAAGAGGGTATAAGCCAGGTAAAATCATTGATGTTATCCAAGATGTTTTAAAAGAAGCAGGTAAACCTTTAAAGCAGGAAGACATTATTAAAGAAGTAAAAAAACGAAGAATGGCTAAAGACAATACGATTGTTCTTAATCTCCATAATAAGGAATATTTTAAGAAATTGCCAAATAAGTGTTATACTTTAGTGAAATCGTATAAAATACTTGAGGTTTAATGCCTTATTTTTTAAAAGAAGTTTTATTTTTTTTCCTAGGAATTTTTCGTGAATTCTGGTGGCTTATTGCCCTGATTATTTTAGGGCGATTTTATATTAATTTAAGGAAAGAACATCAAAAGAAAATAAAACAAGAAAAGAAAGATGTAAAAGATTGGGTAGTTTTAGAAGCAAAGATTAATCGTGAGATTTTACAAACTCCAAAAGCAATGGAGCAAGTATTTAATAGTTTGAATGTTATTGAAAAAGGATGTATTTGTTTAGAAATTGTTGGTATTAATCGAGAAATACATTTTATTATTCGGGCTCCTAAAGAGTATAAAAATTTAGTAATTTCTCAATTTTATTCTCAGTACCCAGAAATAGAGATAAAGGAAATTGATGATTATTTTTCAAGCGTTTCTCCTAGCTTGCCAAACAAAGAGCTTAATTTATGGGGAACAGAAATTATTTTTAATAAACCAAATTGTTATCCTATTAAAACTTATTCTTACTTTGAAGAAAAAAAAGAAGAAAGAAGGATTGATCCCATGGCTAGTTTAGCAGAAACTTTTGGCACTCTTGAAAGATCAGAATGGTGTATCTTTCAAATTTTTCTCAAACCTTTATCTGAAGATGAAGAAAAGAAATTAGCAGAAGAAGGGAAAAAAGAAATTGATAAACTATTAGGTAAAAAAGAGAAAAAATCAGCTACTTGGCCAGAATGGGTAGCAGCTTTTGTTAAAAACCTTTTAGTGGCAATAGCAGTAGCTCCAGTTTGGCCTGGAGAAGGAGAAAAAAAGGAAGATTCTCCAAAAGAAGTTTCTTTAGGGAAAAAAGAAATAATTAATGCTATTGAAAAAAAGATAAATCAGCTATCTTTTAAAACAGGAATTAGAGTTCTTTATGTTGCCCCACAAGACATTTTTAATGAATCAAAGGCAATTGGTTTTATGGCTTTTTTAAAACAATTTAATTCTAAAAGCTTAAATGCTTTTAAGGTTAACAAAGAAGTTACAACAGCAAGTAAGGCAAAATTATTTAAAACAAGAAAAATATTTTTAAAAAAGAGGAGTTTTTATCAGGCAGCTTCTAAAAGAAAACAAGAAAAAAAATCAATGATTTTAACTCCAGAAGAATTGGCAACAATTTATCATTTTCCTGCATTGCAAATGAAAACTCCCACTTTAACTAGGGTTTTAAGTAAGAAAGGGGAACCGCCAATAGGATTACCAACAGGATAAAAAATTTAATTTTATGGAAGATATAAACTATATCGGAATAACAAACTTTAGAGATGAATATCAAAGGTTTGGAATTAAGCCTGACGATCGACGTCGGCATATGTATTTTGTTGGAAAAAGTGGAGTTGGGAAGACAACGATGATGGAAAATATGATCATTCAGGATATTAATAATGGTAAAGGGCTTGGAGTGATTGACCCTCATGGAGAGTTAGTTAATCGTCTCTTGTATTTTATTCCAGAAAACAGAATAAAAGATGTAATTTATTTTAATCCTGGTGATGTTGAATGGCCAATTGCTTTTAATGTTATTGAAAATGTTCCATTAGAGCATCGTCATTTGGTGGTGGCTGGATTAATGGGAGTTTTTAAGAAAATTTGGCCTGATGTTTGGTCAGCAAGAATGGAATATATCTTAAACAATGCTTTATTAGCTTTATTAGAATATCCAGATTCAACTTTATTAAGCATTAATCGTTTGCTTGCTGATGAAGATTTTCGTCAAGCAGTAATGAAGAAAGTAACTGATCCAATAGTAAGATCTTTTTGGGAAAGAGAATTTGCTCGTTATAATACTCGTTTTGCCACAGAGGCAATTGCTCCTATTCAAAACAAAGTGGGTCAATTTATTTCTAACCCTTTGATTAGGAATATTATTGGTCAAAAAGAACCAAAGATTGATATTAGGGAGAGCATGGATGATGGAAAGATTCTTTTAGCTAATTTGTCTAAAGGAATGGTTGGTGAAGATAATTCTACTCTTTTAGGTGCTCTTCTGATTACAAAAATACAATTAGCAGCTATGGAAAGGATTGAAATTCCAGAAGAAAAAAGAAAAGATTTTTATTTGTATGTAGATGAATTTCAGAATTTTTCTACAGAGTCCTTTGCTAATATTTTTGCTGAAGCTAGAAAATATCGTTTAAATTTAGCTTTAGCTCATCAATATATAGCTCAACTTAATGAAAAAGTTAAAGACTCAATTTTTGGTAATATTGGTAGTTTAGTTTCTTTTAGGTTAGGGCCTGAAGATGCAGAATTTTTAGAAAAATATTTTGCTCCTGAATTTGCTAAAGAAGATTTAATAAATCTTCCAAATTATAATTTTTATATTAAATTAATGATTGATGGAGTATTATCTAAAAGTTTTTCAGCAATGAATATTCCACCAGCCAGTTTACCTCAAAAATCTTATGTGCAGGAAATAGTAGAATATTCTCGAAATCAATATTCTGCTCCTCGGCAAGAAGTGGAGAGGAATATTGCTCATTGGGAACTTTTGGATTTTTCTCTTAGTAAAGAAGCTGGGTCAAGGAGTGAAAAACCTGGAATTAAAGAAGGCTGGGAAGCAACTTGTTCTCAGTGCGGTAAAAGAATTATTGTTCCTTTTAAGCCCAATCCCTCAAGGCCTGTTTATTGTGAGGATTGTTTTCGAGAAATAAAAAGAACGCAAAATAGAAATTCAACATCTGGATCAATAAAACCACCTAGAGCTAAAGCACAGCCTAAACAAAATGAAATTAAAAATATAATTCAGAATATATTTAATAAAGATAATTAAACAATGAAAAAAACAATAGCTGTTGTTTGTGGAGGGAAAAGTGGTGAGCATGAAGTTTCTTTACGCTCAGCTTTTTATGTTTATAATAATTTAGATAAGAAAAAATATCAGGTAGTAATTTTAGCAATTGATAAAAAAGGTAATTGGTTTTTTGGCCGTAATTTTAATGATTTAGTTAATACCAAGGGCCTTTTGTGGAAATTAAAACCTCGTTTAGAAGAAGTTGTTCTATTAAAATCTAAAAATGGTAGTCAGGTTTTAAGTTTAAAGAAAAAAAGGATATTAACAAAGATAAATATTTTTTTTCCTTTGATTCATGGAACTTATGGCGAAGATGGTTGTTTGCAAGGATTCTTAGAGCTTTTGAATGTTCCTTATGTAGGCGCTGATGTAATTGGTTCAGCCATTGGGATGGATAAGGAAATAACAAAGAAGTTGTTAATAATAGAAAAAATTCCGATAACAAAATTTGTTGTTATAAAAAAAGTAGATTCTCTAAAGGAAAAACAGGAAAAAATTAAAATAGCAATAAAGCAATTTCATTTTCCTTTATTTATTAAACCAGTATCTTTAGGGTCTTCAGTTGGTGTTTTCAAGGTTTTGTCTGAAAAAGAAATTAAAAAAGCAATAGAAGAGGCTCTTCAATATGATTCTAAAATTATGATTGAGAAATTTGTTAAAGGAAGAGAAATTGAATGTTCGGTTTTAGGAAATAATAAACCAAAAGCTTCTTTACCTGGTGAAATTAAATCTGTTGATTTTTATTCTTATAAAGCTAAGTATTTAGATGAAAACGAAGCAAAATTATTAGTACCAGCTCCTTTAAATAAAAAATTAATTACTCAGATTCAAAAATTAAGTATTCAGACTTTTAAAGCTTTAGAATTAAAAGGAATGGCGCGAGTAGATTTTTTTTTAAAGCCAAATAACCAATTAATAGTAAATGAAGTGAATACAATCCCAGGATTTACTCAGATTAGCATGTATCCTAAATTATGGGAGGTTTCTGGAATAAAATATTCTAAATTATTGGATAGTCTTGTACAATTAGCAATAGAAAGTCATAATGAGAAGAATAAGCTTAAGTTTTCTTATAACTAATAAACACAGAACATTCATTTATTGTTGACCTATGAAAATTTATTTAAAAAGATTAATTTGGAGTGTTTTTAATGCCTTTGAAGGAATAAAATACGGTATTTCCCAACAAAATTTTTTCTTAATGATTCTTTTAGCTGTTGGAAGCTTGGGTTTTGGTTTTTGGCTGAAAATATCATATTTTGAATGGTTGCTTCTGATTATTGTAATTGGTTTTATTCTTAGTTTAGAAATGCTTAATACAGTAATGGAAACAACTTTAGATTTTATAGAGCCGAATAAGTCTCCAAAAATTAAACAAATTAAAGATATCATTGCGGGCTCAGTTTTTATTGCTTGTTTAACAGCTTTAATATTCGGAGCGATAATTTTTCTTCCTAAAATTTTTGTATTAATTTAAGAGTTTAATTTTTATAACATGTTGTCCCCTTCAGAAGAAATTAAAAACAAGTTGGATATTGTTGAAGTTATTGGCCAGTATTTGAAACTACAAAAAGTAGGAGCTAATTATAAAGCTCTTTGTCCTTTTCATAAAGAGAAAACGCCTTCTTTTCTTGTTTCTCCAACGCGTCAAATTTGGCATTGCTTCGGATGTAATTTAGGAGGAGATATTTTTACTTTTGTAATGAAGATTGAAAATATTGAATTTAAAGAAGCATTAGAAATGTTAGCCAAGAAAGCAGGAATAAAATTATCTTATGAAAGTCCTCAAGCTCGTTCTCAAAAACAAAGATTGATTGATATTAATAAGGAAGCAGCTAGTTTTTTTGAAAAAAATTTGTATCAAAACAAAGAAGTAGTTGAATATTTGCATCAGAGAGGATTAAAAGACGAAACAATAAAAGAATTTTGTCTTGGTTGGGCTTTAGATGATTGGCAGGCTCTTAGTGGTTTTTTAATTAAAAAAGGATTTAAACCAGAAGAAATAGTAGCTGCTGGTTTAGCTATTTCTAAAAAAGAGCCAATAGTTATTAATAATAAATCTCAAAAGGCAAATTATGAAATACAAGAAAAAGATATTTATGATCGTTTTCGGGCTCGAATTATGTTTCCAATAGATAATTCTTCTCAGCAAACAGTAGGTTTTACAGGTAGAGTTTTTCAAGGGAAACAATCATTAAAAACTATTAAGGATATTGAAAGAATAGGTAAATATGTTAATAGTCCGCAAACTTTGATTTTTGATAAGAGCACTATTCTTTATGGTCTTTTTAAAAGCAAGCCTTATTTACATTCCCAAGAAGAGACCTTATTAGTAGAAGGTCAGATGGATTTCTTGGCAGCTTGGCAAGAAGGAATTAAAAATACAATTGCCACTTCAGGAACAGCTTTAACTCCTTATCAACTTAAAATTCTTAAAAGATATAATAGTACATTAATTTTAGGGTTTGATATGGATGAAGCAGGTGAGAGAGCAGCAGAAAGAACTATTGAATTAGCTTTAGCTAAAGAATTTAATATAAAGATTCTTCGATTAGAAGAAGGAAAAGATTTAGCTGATTATCTTTTAAGCAAAGAGAAGAAAGAAAAAAGTAAATTAATTAATCAAATTGAGCCAATAATGGATTTTTATTTTGAAAGAGCTCAAAAGATAGGGGATCAAAATAGTATTGAAGGGAAAAAATTAATTGCTTCATATTTTCTTCCAAAGATTAAAAAATTAACCAATGCCTTAGATAGATCATTCTGGCTTAATAAACTTTCTCGTTTTCTAAACATTTCTGAGCAGGCTTTAGGAGATGAATTAAATAAGCTTTCAAAAGAAGGTTTGCCAACAGAGATTTCAGACAAAGATGAGTCTTTGTATCAATTTCCGACTACCCAGCTTCAACCGCGAATAGAAGGAATAGCAGAAAGAATTATTTCTTTTTTAATAAAATCTCCAGCACTTAAAAAAGAAACATTGGATTATGAAGAATATTTTCCTCAAAGTTATCAAGAAATTTTTAAAATAATTAAAAACATTTCTAGTTCAAAAGAATTAAGCGGAGAAAATCTTAGAAGATTAAGTCTATCAGAAAATATAGTTGAGAAAATAAATCAACTAGCTTTAAGAGCTGATTATGAAACAGAGATAGTGGAAAAATTCCAAGTTTCTCTTGAAGAAGAGTTGCTAAAAGAATTAAAAGAATTAAAAAGAGAATCAATAAAAAATAAATTAACGGAGATAGAAAAAGAAATTCAGATAGCAGAAAAAGAAAATAATAAAAAATTGTTAGAAGAATTGATGAGAAAATTTAGTCAATTGTCAAAACAATTATTAAATTAAAATTTGGTCGACGACTATTAAAAAATTAATATTTAAAAAATGAAAAAACAAAAAAAACCAATAAAGAAAAAGAATATTAAAAAACCCAAAAATACATTAAAGGTAAAGAGCGTAAAAAAAATTAAAAAAGTTAAGCCCAAAACAAAGGTTCAAAAAAAAGTTAATACCAAATCTTCAAAAAAGAAACTACAGAAAGGTAAGAAAGTAAAGAAAGGAAAGAAAGAAAAGAAAATAGTTCCAAAGATTAAAAAAGAATTTAAGAATAAAAAAGTATCAGATGGTATAAAGATTTTGATAGATAGAGGTAAATCAAGAGGGTTTATTACTCAAGATGAAATCTTAAAATATTTTCCTAGAATAGAAGAAGATATTGAGTTTTTAGAAAAACTTTACGATTCTTTAGCTGAGGCTAATATTGAAGTAATGGAAAGTGGAGATTTATTAATTCCAGAAAAAGAAATATCAGATAAAGAGTTAAAAGATGCTTTAAAAATATCTGGTCCTTCTGTTTTGTCTGGAGCTGTCCAGTCTTATTTAAGAGAGATAGGGAAGGTTGCTCTTTTAAATCCAGAAGAAGAAAGGGCTTTAGCTAAGAAAGTAAGCGAAGGTGATGAACAAGCAAGGCAACAAATGATAGAAGCTAATTTACGTTTAGTAGTTTCTATAGCCAAAAGATATATTGGTAGAAGTAGTAATTTGAATTTATTAGATTTAATTCAAGAAGGAAATATTGGTCTTTCAAAAGCAGTTAATAAATTTAATTACAAAAAAGGATTTAAGTTTTCTACCTATGCTACTTGGTGGATTAGGCAGGCAATTACACGTGCTTTAGCAGATCAGGGCCGAACAATTAGAATTCCAGTTCACATGGTAGAAACTATTACTAAATACTTAAAAACAAGAAGGTCATTAGCTCAAGCTTTGGGTAGAGATCCTTTGCCAGAGGAAATAGCTTCTGAAATGGAAAAAGATGTTGAGGAAATCCTTTATTTAATGCAAATTTCTCAAAGTACTTCATCTTTAAATCAGCCCTTAGGGGATGAAGATGGGGGGAGCGAATTAGCTGATTTTATTTCAGATACAAAAACAATTACTCCAGATAATCATGCTACTCGTGAGCTCTTGAAAAATGAATTAGAAAAAATTATGCAAGAATTATCTGAGCGTGAAAGAGAGATAATTAAAATGAGGTTTGGTTTGAATGATGAAATGACGCATACTTTAGAAGAGGTAGGAAAAGCTTTTGGAGTTACTAGAGAGAGAATAAGGCAGATAGAGGCGAAAACATTAGAAAAGCTTAAAGATCATGCTCATTCTAAGAGATTAAAAGAGTTTTTAAAATAATAATTGAATATTATTTTTTATGAGTTTTTTGGAGAAAATAAAAAGAAATTCTTTGCTTAGAAAGTTAATCGCTTTTTTGGCTAATTTAAGATTTGGTTTTCCTGGCCGAGGATTGATTATTATAGGAGTTACTGGAACTACTGGCAAAACAACAACTTGTTTTATGATAAAGAGTATTTTAGAAAGAAATGGTATAAAAACAGGTTTAATCAGTACAGCTGGTTTTTATATTGGTGACGAAGTAATTTATCCAAAAGCGCATACTCCAGCAACAACACCTGATCCATTTTTCCTTTGTTTCTTGTTAAAAAAAATGAGGGCAAAGGGATTAAAGGTGATAGTGATGGAGGTTTCTTCTTTTGGTTTAATGTATGAACGAGTTTATGGTCTTAATTTTTCATCAGCTGTTTTGACAAATATTTCTTATAATCATCATTTGGCTATTCATGGGAATATGGATCAATATGTTTATTCGAAATTAAAATTATTCCAACAATTAAAAGAAACAGCTATTGCTGTTTTACCAAAAGAAAGTGAATACTTTGATTTATTTACAAATAAAACTAAAGCTAAGATTATTAATTTTGGGCAAGATGAAGGTTCTGATTTATGGCTTAAGATAGAAGAAATTACTAAAGAGAAAAATAAAGTTATTATTTATCGTAATAATGAGTCTTTTTCTGTTAATTTGCCTTTACCAGGTGTTTTTAATGTTTTTAATGCTTTGGCTGCGATTGGTGCTGTTGAGCAATTCTCTTTTACCTCAGAGAAGATTAAGAAAGGCCTAGAAGAAGTAAAAAAGATTCCTGGGAGACTGGAATATATAAAAGAAGGACAGCCTTTTTCTGTTATTATTGATAAAGCTAATACGCCAGCTGCATTTTATGGTATAATAGATTTTATTAAAATTTTAAAGATAAGAAAAAAGATAGTTGTTTATGGAAATTTTGGAGAGAGTCCAGTAGAAGAAAGAGAAAAATTAGCTGCAATTGCAACTGATTTTTTTGATTTAACAATTATTACTGAAGATGATCCTCAAGAATTATCCCCACAGCCAAGTATTGATGATTTTTTGAATTTTGTTAAGAAAAAAAATATTTCAAAAGATAAATATCTAGCTATTTCTAATAGAAAAGAAGCAATTCGAAAAGCAATTAAATTAGCTGATAAAGATGATTTAATTGTTATTTTAGGTAGAGGCAATGAAAAGATAATGGATTATGGTGTAAAAACAATTCCTTTTGATGATCGAGAAGTAACAAGAGAAGTTTTAAAGGAAGAAAGGTATTAAAATATGTTTAATATATAATTATGGGTTCTAAAGAATTAAGAAAAAAGTTTTTGGAATTTTTTGAAAAAAGAGGTCATAAAATCATTCCCTCAGCTTCTTTAATTCCAGAAAATGATTCAACAACTTTATTTACTGGTTCAGGAATGCAGCCTTTGGTGCCGTATTTAATGGGAGAACCTCATCCTCAAGGCAAAAGACTAGTTGATGTTCAGAAATCATTTAGGGCTGAAGATATTGAAGAAGTAGGAGATAATCGTCATACTACTTTTTTTGAGATGATGGGGAATTGGTCTTTAGGTGATTATTTTAAAAAAGAACAGTTAAATTGGCTTTTTGAGTTTTTAGTTAAAGAAATACAATTAGATCCTCAAAGAATTTATGTTTCTGTTTTTAGGGGAAATAAAGAAATTGGTATTGAAAAGGATTTAGAATCAGTTAATATTTGGAAAGATATTTTTAAGAAAAACAATATTGATGCTGATGATGTTGATTTTGCTGAAAAAAATGGAATGCAGAATGGTCGTATTTTTTATTATGATGAAACTAAAAATTGGTGGTCGCGTTCAGGGATTCCTACTAAGATGCCGATTGGAGAAATTGGTGGACCAGATAGTGAAGTTTTCTATGATTTAGGAGAAGATTTAAAACGACATGAAAATTCTAAATATAAAAATCAACCTTGTCATATTAATTGTGAGTGTGGGCGTTTTATAGAAATTGGTAATAGTGTTTTTATAGAATTTATTCGTTCAGAAAGAGGATTTGATCCTTTGCCTCAAAAGAATGTAGATTTTGGAGGCGGTTTAGAGAGAATCTCTATGGTTTTACAAGGCAAAGATAATATTTTTGAAACTGATTTATTTATTAATATCATTAAGAAAATTGAAGAATTATCAGGGCTTAAATATATAGATAATATGTCTTCTTTTGAAGTGATTGCTGATCATTTGAGAGCAGCTACTTTTATAATGGGCGATAATAAAGGAATAGCGCCTTCTAATGTTGATCAAGGGTATATTGTTCGTCGTTTAATTAGAAGAGCTATTCGTTATGGCCGACAATTAGGCATTAAAAAAGAATTGTGGATTCAAAGTATATCTCAAACGATTGTTGATGATTATAAATCAGTTTATCCTGAATTGTTTAATAATACTAAGTTTATAATGGATAATTTAGAAAAAGAAGAGATTAAATTTGGTAAAACTTTAGAAAAAGGATTAAAAGAAATGGAAAAATTATTTGATAATTACAAAGGCAATCTTAAGGAATTTCGTTTAGGGGCAGAGAATTTATTTGATCTTTATCAAACTTACGGTTTTCCTGTAGAATTAAGTATTGAAGAGATAAATAAAAAAAGGATTCAACATAACGGAATTCTGATGCCAAAAGATATAGAAGAAATTTTATTAAAATCATTCCAGGAGGAAGTAAAAAAACATCAAGAAATTTCTCGAACTGCTGCAGCTGGTAAATTTAAAGGCGGTTTAGCTGATGCTTCTGAACAAACTAAAAAGCTTCATACTGCCTGCCATCTTTTATTAGCTGCTTTAAGAAAAGTATTAGGAGAGCATGTAGAGCAAAAAGGATCTAATATTACAGCTGAACGATTACGTTTTGATTTTTCTCATTCTAATAAACTCACTGAAGAAGAAATTAAAAAAATAGAAGA
>CAYRXA010000006.1:0-12095 GCA_964428155.1 uncultured Candidatus Saccharibacteria bacterium | reverse complement strand
AAGGGCATGAAAGGAGCTGATGCTATTCAAGAAGTATTAACTAATAGCGGTAATCTTTGTGGTGTAATTATATGGGAATCGAAACGTACGAAAAACTGGAGTGATGGATGGATTGCAAAGCTAAAAAATGATCAACGTACTGTGAAAGCAGATATAGCTGTAATTGTAACCCAAGTATTACCTAAAGATATAAGAAATTTTGGATTTGTTGATGGTGTATGGGTAACTAACTATATTAGTTTACAAGGCCTTGCTATAGCATTGAGGCAAAAATTAACCGAACTTGCTTACACAAAAGCATTGGTTATGAGCAAGGATAAAAAAGCTGATGTTCTTTTTCAATATCTTACTGGTCCTGAATTTCGACAAAGAGTTGAAGCGATAATTGAGGCTTTTTCTGATATGAAAACTGAACTTGATAAAGAAAAGCGACTATACGAGCGTTCGTGGGCAAAACGCGAAAAACAACTTCAATCAGTACTTCTTAATACTGCCGGAATGTATGGAGATCTACAGGGCATGATTGGCTCTTCCATGCAAACTATTCCCGCTCTTGAAGCTGGAGACACCGAGGAAGAGGATTTTGAAGAAGAATCAGTCCAGGAATTAGATGAAAAAGTTAGAAAAGATATTGAAGAAGAATCAGAAGAAGATATTCCTTTTTAATAGTGTATAGTTATGAAAAATTATTTCCATAGTAAATTATTTGAAATTAATTACCGCATGGCTATTCACGAAGGAAATGCTAATCAACGTTTGGCTAGCGAAGCTCCAAAGATTTTATTTCAACTCTCACCAAACAAAAGAATAGTGCCCGATCAATACAAAGACAAATTTACAAAACTAATAGTATTAGTAGAAAACACTCTTAAGGATTCTGAGGGTCGCATACCAATAAGAATAAAAGGTATTCAAAATAGAACTGCAGTAAAATATATAAAATTACTTATTGATATAGAAGAATCAATAAAATTTTATTAATTCCCCAAAATCCAAAAGCCAAAGATCTTAAAAAAAAGGAATAATTTTTTATTGCCCAAGGACACAACGCACTCGGGAAGAAGAACTAGTCTTACTGATGGCGTGCACGCTACCACCGAAGTTCACGCGCCAAGCATGCGTAGCGCTAGCCTCAGTAGAAGACCAATAGTTGGCTACAACAGCGTCAGTATCATAAGAAGGTAAACAAGGAGATTGTGCTGAATCGCATTGGGTTGGAATCCAGTTACAGGTTTCATATCCCAAATTCCAGAGTTGTCTTTTAGGACCGCAGTATGTTCCATCTCTTGCTGAGGCAATGCTTCCTGTTCCTTGGGTCGGTAATCTCCATCCTTCAGAGAATCCAGCATAGCTGAGATTGTAACAGGCATTACAGGCAGGATAATCTGCCATATCTTCAGCAGTGAGGTTGTTGCAGTCTCCATCGGCATAAGCTGGGAGGGCAGTAGCTTCTGTTTTCCATTGAAAAGTAGCTCCTCCATCCAAAGTAACAGACCACATGGTTGCCTGTTCATCACAATAGACTGTATCTCCATAGTGTTCTGAAATTCCAGGGTTTAAAGCACAATACATCCTAGCAGTTTGTCTATTGTATTTAGCTTTGGCATCAATGGCTTTCTGTCTAGATCCGGATACTGTAATCATGATAAAAGTTGAGAGAATAGCTAAGATACCAATAACAATTAATAACTCTAGGAGAGTAAAACCTCTTCTAGAATGGAAAAGAGATGTTTGGGGCATAATTTAATTTACATTAATACTTATCAATAATATATCAGATATATCAATGGTTGTTAAGGGGTTGGGGTCTTTGTATGTAAACGCAAATTAACCAGACTATCTTTCTTCCAATAACTATATTAAAATACATTAAAATATCCCAGACATGATTGGATTAATTAGAAACCTCTAATTAGTCATTCAGGCTCATCAAAACTACCCATAACTGTTGCCACTCTTGCAGTTCTTTGATAAGCTGGTTCCAACTGAATTTTAAAAGGGGCACCAAGAAAAATTCTGTTTTTTATTAATTTCTATGTATAAATTATCTGATTCTGTATCAAAATTACGCGGCATTGGTCCGCGTTATTTAAAATACCTAGAAAAGCTAGGAATTAATACCATAAAAGATTTACTATGGTATTTTCCTTTTCGTTATGAAGACTTCTCTAAAATCAAAAAAATTAATGAACTTAAGCCCGAGGAGACATCTTCGATTATAGGCACAATAAAAAAAATAAATGTCCGAAGAAGCTTTAGAAAAAAAATGTTTATCATTGAAGCTCTTGTTGAAGACCAAACTGGAGAAATTACAGCTATTTGGTTTAATCAACTATATTTAAGCAAAAACATTCCCGTAGGAACCACTGTTTCTCTCTCAGGAAAAATAAAATCAAAAGGGAAAAAATTAATTCTTTCAAGCCCTGCTTATGAAATTCTTTCTAGGCAAAAATCACAAGAAAGTTTCCCTCAAGAAACAGTTCATACTGGCCGCTTAATCCCTATTTATTCAGAAACACAAGGATTAACTTCTCGAGCTTTGCGCTATTTTATCAAACCTCTTTTAAAATCTACCCTTAATATAAAAGAAACTCTG
The DNA here is from genome assembly GCA_964428155.1 of uncultured Candidatus Saccharibacteria bacterium. Classification (GTDB taxonomy): domain Bacteria; phylum Patescibacteriota; class Minisyncoccia; order UBA6257; family UBA6257; genus JAQTTC01. Next base: position 9,499 of record CAYRXA010000006.1, on the reverse strand, counting down.
CCAGACTTTCTTCTTAAAAAACATGATTTAATGAATCTGCTTCATTCATTACATCAAATTCATTTTCCTTCTTCTTTGTTTCTAGCTAAAAAAGCAAAAGAAAGATTTATATTTGAGTCTCTTCTGCTTTCTCAAATTTATCTCTTAAAAAACAAAAGAAGAAACTCTCTTTTAAAAGCTCCTCTTATCAATCTTGATATCCCCTTGCTTAAAAAATTTGTTCACTCTTTGCCTTTTTCTTTAACTCAATGCCAAAAACAAGCTATTTGGGAAATAGCAAAAAACTTTCACCAAAATCCAATGAATCGTCTTTTAGAAGGAGAAGTAGGGTCAGGCAAAACGATTGTTGCCATGAGTGCTGCTTTACTAACTGTAAAATCAAAATATCAAGTATCCTTAATGGCGCCTACAGAAATCTTAGCCCAACAACATTATGATAAATTTAAAAGCTTTCTTCATCCTTTTAAAGTAAAAATTGCTCTTTTAACTTCTTCAAAAGCAAAAATTTATGACGATGGCTTAGAAGGAGATATTTCTAAACAAGCTTTAAATAAAATGCTTGCATCATCTAATCCTTGCTTTCCAATCATCACTATTGGCACTCATGCTCTTATTCAAAAAAACATTCGTTTTAATCGTTTAGGTTTAATTATTGTAGATGAACAACATCGTTTTGGAGTTGAGCAAAGAAAAAAACTCATCTCTAAAAATGCTAACAAAAACGAAATTCCACATCTTCTATCTATGACAGCTACCCCTATTCCTCGTACTTTAGCCTTAACTTTTTATGGTGACATGGATCTTTCTATTTTAAACGAACTCCCAAAAGGAAGAAAAAAAATAATTACTAAAGTTATTACTCCTAAAGACAGAAATCAAATTTATGCTTTTGTTCTTCAAGAAATTAAAAAAAGCCGCCAAGCTTTTATTGTTTGCCCTAGAATTGAAGAAACAGAAAATCCTGAAATAAAAGCAGCAAACCTTCTCGATTTATCACAAAAATTAAATTATGAAGAAAAAGCAGTAAAAAAAGAATACAAAAGGTTAAATGAAAAAATTTTTCCTGATTTAGAAATAGCAATGCTTCATGGAAAAATGAAACCAAAAGAAAAAGAAACAATAATGAAAAAATTCCTTGAAAATAAAACAAAAATATTGGTCTCTACCTCTGTTATCGAAGTAGGCGTTGATATTCCTAATGCCTCTTTAATGATTATTGAAGGAGCCGAACATTTTGGCCTTGCTCAATTACATCAATTTAGAGGAAGGATAGGAAGGTCTCATCACCAATCTTATTGCTTTCTTTTCACTGAATCAAAAAGCCAATCAGTTACTACTCGTTTAAAAACTTTGGTTAAATGCAACGATGGATTTCGTTTAGCTGAAATGGATCTTTCCCTAAGAGGCCCAGGCGAATTTTTAGGAACAAAACAATCAGGTATTCCAGACTTAATCATGAGTTCTCTTCTTGATAAGAAATTTATTGAAAAAATTCACCAAGAAGCAGTTGATATTATTAAAAAAGATACATCATTTAAAAAATGGCCTTTATTATTAGCCACTTTTAAAGAATTTTCTGAAAATATTCGTCGTCAATAACTTAACATTTTAATTGAATCTTTGCTTCTTTCTTTTCTCCTTTCTGCCAATAAACAATCTTAACTACATCACCAATTTTATAATGAGCTAAAGATTGGGCTAAATTAAAATCTTTTTGTATTTTTTCCTTATTTATTTCTAAAATAATATCACCCTCTTCTAAGCCTACTTCCTCAGCTATTCCTCCTGAAATAATACCTCCATGACCAGGAATTGTTTCATGAACAATATAAGCCCCATAATTAAAAGGTAAATTTCTTAATTCTTGCATTTCTTGATCTATTAAAAAATATCTTACTCCTAAACTAGGCCTACATATTTTACCGTATTTTCTTATATCTTCTAAAATATTTTTTGCCTGATTTACAGGAATTGCAAAACCAATATTTTCAACTCCTAAAATTACAGCAGCACAAATACCAATAACTTTCCCTTGAAGATTTATTAAGGGTCCTCCAGAATTACCAGGATTAATGGCAGCATCTGTTTGAATTAAGCCAAAAAACTCTCGAGTATCTTCCTCTATCCCTGTTTTTATATCTCGAGAAAGCCCTGAAACAATGCCACGTGAAACAGTATTCTGAAACTCTCCTAAAGCATTACCGATAGCAATAACTGTTTGACCTAATTGTAATTTAGAAGAATCAGCTAATTTTAGAAAAGGAAAATTTAAACCTTCTAAAGAATTAATTTTTAAAACAGCAATATCTGTGACCTTATCTCTTGCCAAAATTTCACAAACATAAGTTTTGTTTTGCCAAATTACTGAATACGACGCTTCTTCGTCTTCTACAATATGACGATTTGTTAAAATATATCCATCAGCTGAAACAAAAAAACCCGAACAACCTCCTATTTTAACCATGCCTTTGCTATCCTCAACTAAATCTTTACCTAAATTAGGCCCCATCTCTTTTTGGAGCTTTGTTAATTCTTTGGATACTAAAACAGCTACCACTGAAGGAGTAGCTGCTTTAACAACTTGAATAATTTTATTAGATTCTGAATAAAACATTAATTTAGTGCGCGGGAGAGGAGTCGAACCTCCACGTCCTTTCGGACACATCCACCTCAAGGATGCGTGTATACCATTTCACCACCCGCGCCTAAAAATTTATTTTGCTGATTTCTTAAGTTTAGCGCGAATTTGTTTTTGAGATTTATTCCTAAGAAAACCTAATTTTGCTCTCTTTACCCGAGCAGTATTTATTAATTCTACTTTTTTAATTTCTGGAGAAAATACTGGAAGAATCCATTCAACTCCAATTCCATCTACTGTTCTTCTAATAGTAATTGTTGCTCCAACTTCTCTGCCATGTTTTCTAGCAATAACTAACCCTTCTATTTGTTGCGTTTTTTCTTTATCACTTCCCTTTTTCCCAGTTTCTTTAGCTTTAATAAAAGTAGGTATTTTTTGAAAAACCCTTACAAGCATCCCTGGCTTTATTTCTTCCATTTTTATTTCAGACATAGTTATTTTAATAATTATATTGTTTTTTAGTCTAACATGAAAAGAGATTTTCAGTCAACTTATGAATAAGAATAATGTTAATATTTATTAAGAGTTTAAAGGATTTAAATTCTTTAAAACCTTCTCCAGTTCTTTAGGCAAGGGAGATCTTGCCTCAAGAAACTCTCCAGTTGGCAAAACAAATGAAATTTCTTGAGCATGAAGGAATTGACGATTTAAATTTATATTTTCCTTTTTTCTGGATTTTCCATAAATTTTATCGCCTACTATAGGAAAACCAATACTTGCTAAATGAACCCTAATTTGATGAGTTCGGCCAGTTTCAAGAAAAACTTCTAAAAGAGTAAATTCTTGATATCTTTTAATCACTTTGTATTTTGTTAAAGCAGTTTTTGCTTTATTTTCTTGAGAAGAATTTAAAACTATTTTTCTTTTAATAGGCGATTTTTTAGAGCGTGCTAAAGAAAAATTTATTTCTCCCTTTTGGTTCTTTAATTCACCTTTTACTAAAGCAATATATTTTTTCTTAATTTGTCTTGTCTTAAAAAGATTTTTTAAATAATCAAATGAAGAATTATTCTTAGCGACAACTAAAACCCCTGATGTTTCTTTATCTAAACGATGAACTATCCCTGGGCGTAATTTATCTTCACCAACTTGAAAAAGAAAAGAATATTTGCCTATGAGCCAATTAGCTATTGAGGGATTATTAAGATTACCTGGGGATGGATGAACAATTATTCCTGCTGGTTTATCAAGAACTATTAAATTTCTATCTTCGTACAAAATTTCTGGTTCAGGACAAATTAATTGTGGCTTTAAAATAAATGAATCTTTATTATCTTTTAACTCAGAAAGATCTAAACTAATTTCCTCCCCTCCTTTTAATAAAATACTTGGTTTTATTCTCTTTTTTCCTTTAATTTTTATCTTTTCTTCTTTAATTAAACTAACAATTTTTTCCCTAGAAACACTTTTAATCTCATTCCTTAAATATTTATCAAGACGTAAGGGCTTTAAAATTTGTCTCACAATAATAGTTTTCATTATAAAAACTTACTTAATTCATGTTAAGTATAGCACAAACTTTTTTATTAAATAAATTGTGGGCGGTAGAGGACTCGAACCCCTGACCTCATACACGTCAAGTACGCGCTCTAACCAACTGAGCTAACCGCCCTTGGTGGGCGTACTAGGGATCGAACCTAGGACCTGTTGTTTATAAGACAACCGCTCTGCCACTGAGCTATACGCCCTTACCACTACTTTATAAGTTTTTCAAATTCTTCTTTTTCTAAAGTTTCTTTTCTAATTAATTCTTGTGTAATTCTTTCTAATTTACCTATATTCCCCTTTAGCAATTTCTTAGTTCGATTATGGCATTTTTTTATAATACCAAATACTTCATTATCTATTTTTGCTGCTGTTTCTTCTGAATATTCTTTTTCTGTAGCAATTTCACGACCTAAAAACACAATCTCCTCTGCTTTACCAAAAGAAATTGGTCCAATTTTCTTGCTCATCCCATACTTAGTCACCAACCCTCTTGCTATATCAGTTCCTTCTCTTAAATCATTAGCCGCACCTGTAGAAATATCTTTAAATTTAATCTCTTCTGCTACATATCCTCCTAGGATAGCACACAAATCATCTAAAAACTCTGAATGTGTTTTCATGTATTTCTCCTCAATAGGTACTCTCATTGTATAACCAGCTGCTCTCCCTCTAGTAATAATAGAAATTTTTCTCACTAAAGCAGTTCCTGGAAGCAAAGCAGTTATTAAAGCATGCCCAGCTTCATGATAAGCAGTAATTTCTTTCTCTTTTTTTGTTAAAATTCGACTTTTTCTTTCTGGTCCTAAGATAACTTTTTCTATTGAATCTATTAATTCTTGCTGACTAATAGTTTTTTTATCTCTCCGTGCTGCTAAGATAGCTGATTCATTAACTAAATTAGCCAAATCAGCACCAGAAAAACCTGGAGTTCTTTCTGCTATTTCTCTTAAATTAACTAAAGGAGCTAAATTTTTTCCTTTTATATGAATTCTTAAGATGGCTTCTCTTTCATCAATGGTAGGAAGATCTAAAACTACTCGTCTATCAAAACGACCTGGACGCAATAAAGCTGGATCTAACACATCAGGTCTATTAGTTGCTGCAATCACAATAGTTTTTGTGTCTCTATCAAACCCATCCATTTCTACTAAGATTTGATTTAAAGTTTGTTCTCTTTCATCATGACCACCTCCTACTCCAGCGCCTCTTACTCTACCAATTGCATCAATTTCATCAATAAATAAAATTGAAGGCGCTGATTTTTTAGCTGTAGAAAAAGTATCTCTTACTCTACTCGCTCCTACTCCAACAAACATTTCCACAAATTCTGATCCAGAAATATGAAAAAAGGGTACTTTTGCTTCTCCAGCTACTGCCCTTGCTAATAATGTTTTTCCTGAACCTGGAGGACCCATTAACAATACTCCTCTTGGGATTTTTGCTCCTAAATCATGAAACTTTTTAGGCGTTTTTAAAAACTCTACGACTTCTTTTAATTCTTCTTTTGCCTCCTTTAATCCTGCAACATTTTTAAAAGTAATTCTGTCTTTTGTTGGAGAGAATAATTTAATGTTAGAACGAGAGAAGGAGAATATTTGCATTGCTCCTTGGTTTGCTCGACGAAAAGAATAAAGTAAAATAAATCCTATTAATAAGATTGGAAGTAAAATTGGCAAAATTATAGAAAGAAAAATCGCAGTCCCGCTTTCTCCTTTTACTTCTATATTAAGAGTGGATATTTCTTCTGGAGAAAAACCAAAATTTTTAAGAGTTTCTGAAAACGAAACACTTGGTTCTCTTTCTGCTATCAACACATTTTCTTCTGTAAGAAAAATTTCAAAGCGATTAGGATGAAGAACAACTTTTTGAGGGCTTTGTTCTTTCAAAACCTGCATTGCTTTTGATAAACTTAACTCTTCTTTAGTAACTGAAGAGCTATCTAGTGCAGAAAACATCAAAGAAAGGCTTAAAAAAATAAGCAAAACAACTAAAAAAGATTTAGCTAATTTATTCATAGCAATATTATCTTATCTTAAATTAAATTAAAAAGCAATTTTATGTTTATGGGTTAATCGGTTCAGTTGCACCACGCAAATGGGAAATTCCACTATTAACAGACTCTAGAGAAGAACTCATTATAAGATACTGATCAGAAAAAGCATAACTAATAGCTGCTTCTTCTCCAGCATAATCAAAATGACGAATTTCTGCACCAGCATTAGTAGTTTCTTGAAATTCTTTAGCTGATTTAGAAGGAATAGTTACAAGAAAAAGCTCTTTTAAATCATTTAAAATTCCTAAATTATTTTCCCAAGCTAAAAAAATTGATTTTACTTCTTCTTTGTTTTCTTCTCCAATATCAATTATCAATCCTAATGAAGGATTTACTTCTCCATAATAAGTATAGACTAAATATTTACGAGCAAGGAGATAAGGATGAAGCCTTACCGGAAGAGAAGGGATAAGAGAAAGAACAACCTCATCGTTTGTTAAAGGATCGTTATGAATTTTGGGTATAAGAACCTTAAAAGTATTTGGTGAGGCTAATTCAGTAAGAGCAGATGATTTTATAGATTCAACAATTTGAGCTCCACTTACTTCTACATTAAAAATTGATTTTTGAAATGGGCCACTAATTTGAGGGTAAGGCGAAGAAATTAAAGTAGTAGTTGTTGAAATTGGTGTTGTTGTGGTAGTGGTGACTACTACTGTTGACTCTCTATTAAATAAAAGAGGTATTAAATAAAAATAAGCTAATAAACCACCTCCTATAACTAAAATACCAATAACCAATAAAGGAATAAGATTATTTTTTTTAGCAGGAGGAGCTGAGGCAGCAGAGAATCCTTCTAAATCAGTTCCTGTTGATTCAGAAGAAATTGAAGGCTCAGAAAAATCAGGCTCTATTCCTGGAATAGCCCCTCCTTCAGATTTAATTCTTTCTAAATCTGATTCTGATGTTCTAATAAAAACATTTGAAGGGGGAGGAGAAAACTTTTGTTCTGTTTCTTCTGGAGCAGATTTCTGTTCTAACCCTTGTTGTTCAAAAGATTGTCCTAAAGGTTGTTCTGGTGCTTGTCCAAAAGATTTTTCTTGAGGTTGCTCAGGTGATTGCTGAAAAGCTTGATCAGTAGCCTGCCCAAAAGGTTGCCCTGATAATGAAGGCTCTGGAGATGGTCGTGAAGGTGTTTCTAGAGGTTTTTCTGCTCCTGGCATTGGCTGAAAATCTTGTTGTGGAGGAGTTTTTGCCATTGTAGGTTCATAAACTTGCTGTCCAGAAAATGGTTGATTTGATTGATTGTTTGACCCAAAAGCCGACTCTGGCTTTTGTTGATTAGTTGGTTCTGGATTTACTCCTGGAGTTGGTGCAAAATTTTGCCCAGAACTTCCTTGAGATTCTTGATTTGAATTCTCTTTTAAATTTTGATTAGAAAGGTCTGAATTAAGATTAAAATTTTCTGGCATGTTTTTGAAATTAAAATTAAAAATTTTAGAAGCCTTAGTTCCTTATTAATATTAATTATAATATTATAAAAATGAAAGTCAACCCCAAAATAAAAAAAGAGAGTTGTTCTCTCTTAAAAAATAATTTTATTTTTTACTTGTATTAATTTTTATTTAATATCTTTTTTTTCATTATCCTTTGAGTGACGAACATCTTTTAATGAAAGAGATATTTTCCCATTAGCTTCTACTTTTTTTACTTTTAATTTTAACTTTTCATCTTGATGAATAATGTCTTCTACTTTTGCTACATGCCATGGCGCTAGCTCAGAAATATGAAGAAGCCCCTCTTTTGTGCCCCCTAAATCTATAATTGCTCCAAAATCTCTAATTTGAGAAACTTTTCCATCCACTAATTCACCAGGAAGAAATTCTTTAGTTATGTTTTTAATTGTTTGGATAGCTGCCTGAGCTTTATTCTCATCAGGAGCAGTTATAAAAACTGTGCCATCTTCCTCAATGTCTATTGCTACTTCATTTTCTTCAATAATTTTATTAATAATTTTACCTCCTGGCCCAATAAGGCTACCTATTTGTTCTTTTTTAATTTTTAAAGTAAATATTCTTGGAGCAAAAGAAGAAAGATCCTTTCTAGGTTCAGGAATAACTTGATTCATTTTCTCTAAAATAAAATATCGAGCTTCTTTTGATCTATCTAAAACTTCTGATATTATTTTTGCGCTCAATCCTTTTATTTTTACATCCATTTGCAAAGCAGTAATCCCGTTTTTAGTTCCAGCAGCTTTAAAATCCATATCACCATAATGATCTTCTGGCCCCTGAATATCAGTTAAAATTTTATACAAATCTTTATCACCAATCATTAAACCCATGGCAATTCCTGATACATGAGACTTAATTGGAACTCCGCTAGCCATCAAAGCCAAAGAAGAAGCACAAGTAGCTGCCATTGAAGTTGATCCATTAGAAGACAAAATTTCAGAGACAACCCTAATAGTATAAGGAAAGTCTTTTTGCAAAGGAATAATGGGCAAAAGAGCTTTTTCGCCTAAAGCCCCGTGGCCAATTTCCCTTCTTCCAGGGCCTCGCAAAGGACCAACTTCTCCAGAAGAATAAGATGGAAAATTATAATGATGTAAAAATCTTTTTTCACCTGTCACTTCCATGCCTTGCAAAAGCAAAACATCACTTGGAGATCCTAAAGTAACTACTGATAAAGCATGAGTTTTCCCTCTCATAAACAAAGCTGAGCCATGAGGCCGAGGCAATAAATCTATTTTCATTTCTAAATTCCTAACTTCGTCTAATTTTCTTAAATCTGGTCTTTTATCTTTTTCTAAAACATTTTTATGAACAACTTTATCAATTTGATCATGAAAAATTGAACTAACATCTTTTAAAGATTCTTCTGAATAGTCCTTGGATTTTAAATAATCTATTAATTCTTCTTTTAAATCTGAAAGGTTATTATCTCTATCTGTTTTGTCTTGAACATAAAGAGCTGACTCTAATTTGTCTTGTAAAAAACTTTCAATTTCTTTTTCTGTTTCTTTATCCCATTCTTGAAAAACAATTTCTTCTTTTGGCTTTCCTATTTCAGCAATAATTTGAATTAATTGTTTATTTAAGCTTGATATCTCTTTTTGACCTAAATTGATTGCCTCTTTAAAAATTTCTTCTGGTACTTCACTAGCTCCTGCTTCTAACATATTAATTAAATCATCTGGCCCAGAAACAACTAAATTTAATGATGCCTCCTCCCTTTCTTGATAGCCAGGATTAATTAAAAATCCTTTTTCTTTTAACCAGCTAATTCTTGTTGCAGCTACAGGGCCTTGCCAAGGAATATTAGAAACTCCTAAAGCTAAAGAAGCTGCAATAATGCTTAAAACATCTGGATCATTTTCC
>CAYRXA010000005.1:0-40426 GCA_964428155.1 uncultured Candidatus Saccharibacteria bacterium | reverse complement strand
ATGAGATTTCGTTTTCGTTCAAAAGATTGGCACAATTTGTTAGTACCTGAATTTACTATTAACGCTATTTATATAGAAGATAGAATGGTTCGGGTTTTTTGTTTTGATAAAGAAATTGATAGGGTTATTAAAGCAGAAAAATACTCTTTGCCAAAGGGGATTATTGAAGAAGGAATTTTGAAAAAACCAGAACAATTAAAAGCTTTTCTAGGCTCTTTGAATAGAAAACTCTGGCCAAAGGAAAAAAATATTTGGGTTATTTTAGCTTTGCCTTCAGCCAATTTTTTTACTAATATTCTTAATTTACCAGATTTAGATGAAGATCGTTTTTTTGAAGCAGTTGTTTTTAATACTCAAATGATAGCTCCATTATCTTTAGAAGAATCATATTTTGATTGGGAAGATTGGGGTTCTTCAGATTTGAATGGAGAGAAAGAAGCATTTATTACTTTAGGAATAAAAAAGCAAATTGATCCTTATTTAAATATTTTAAATGAAACTAATTTTAATGTAGTTGCTGTAGAGCCTTTGGCTTTGTCTTTGGCGAGATTTAATAATGAATTTATAGGAAAACAAGACCCAGTATTGATAATAGACTTAAGATCAGAAGGAATTGAATTTATCGTTGCCGAAGGAAAAAAAATGATTTATTTTGATTTTGATTCTTGGCAGGAAATTTTTGGTGGGAAAGTTCCTGAAAAGATCACCTTAGAACTTCTTAAAAAGCATATTTCAAAAGAAATACCAATGTTGTTGAATTTTTATTCTTTAAAAAGAAAAAGAATAATTCAAAAATTTATTTTTCTTAGTTTTGATGCTAAACTTGCTAATGTTTTGATTCAATGGATTCATATTCAATATCAACTTTCTCCTGTAGCCATAAAATTACCGCTTTATCTTTCAAGAGTAGGAAGGGATTGGTTTGGGGTGATAGGAGCTGCTTTAAGGGGTATTATTCCACGAAATCAAGATACAATTGTTAGTTTAGCTCCTGTGGGCACAGAAAAAAGTTATGAACAGCATCATCTTTTAAGGGTGGTCTCTTTATGGAGCAAATCATTAATAACAGTTCTTTTTATTCTTGTTTTATCATTAGGGGTAATTGATAATATGTTTTTTCATAGTATTAAAAGCCAATATCAACAAGCTGTAGCTAAGCCATTAGATCAAAAAACAATAGATAGAGAAGTTGCTTTAAAACAAGAAGTTGAAGAATTTAATAATCTTGTTGCCAAGATTTCTCAAGCTCAAGAATATCAAGAAGATTGGCAAGAAATATTAAGAACAATTTTTAATTCTGCTAGTGCTTCAGCTATAAATTTAAAAAGAGTTTTAGTTAGTGCTGGTCCAGCAAATAATATTACTATTCAAGGGCAATCTTCAACAAAAGAATCTATAATTAAGTTTAGAGATGCTTTAGGTTTAGCAGGTTTGTTTGCTGATATTTCTTTGCCTTTATCTGCTTTAGTAGAAACACCAGAAGGAGTGACTTTTTCTTTAAGTCTTCAAATATGAAGTTAACTTTTTATGGAGGAATAAGGGAAATAGGCGGCACAAAGGTTCTTTTAGAAGATAAAAATACCTCTATTTTTTTGGATTTTGGAAAAAGCTATCATGAATCCTCGAAATATTTTGAGGAATTTTTAAATCCACGAGTTGTTCATGGTTTAAAAGATTATTTAGAATTAGGGTTATTACCTAAAAAACAAGGGATTTATCGTCAAGATTTGATAAATATTTTACATAAAGAAAATGAAAAAAATATTAGTTATTGTGAGCCAAAAATTGATGGCATAATTTTATCACATGGTCATTTAGATCATGCTGGCTATATTTCGTTTCTAGATCCTAAGATTCCTGTTTATACTAGCAAAGAGACAATTGCTGTTTTAAATGCTTTTTCTATCTCTCGTCCAAAAAGTTTAGAAAACGAAATTTTGGAATTATCTTTACGAGATATAGAAGACCCAAGAAAAAGAAAAAAAAGAAGAAGAAAGTTTGAAATAATAGAAAACATGAAGCCTTTTTATATAAAAGATTTAGAAATTACACCAATTTCTATAGACCATTCATTGCCTGGGGCTTGTATGTTTTTGATAAAAACTTCAAAGGGGAATATCCTGTATTCTGGTGATTTTCGTTTGTCAGAGCTTAAAAAAAGCAAGAAACAAAAAATTTATTCTTTTTTTAAAAAAGCAAAAATTAAAGTATTTCTTTGTGAAGGAACAAGAGTAAAAGAACAATTAGTTTTAACAGAGCAAGAAGTTTATAAAAAAGCTTTAGCAAATGTTAAAAAAACTAAAGAATTAGTAGTGGTTGATTATTCTATTGGTGATATTATGCGTTTTAAAACTTTACTTAAAATTGCTAAAGAAACTAATCGTTTAATAGCTCTACCTTATAACTATTTTAATTATCTTATGGTAATGGAAAAAAATGGAGTTTTAAGGAAGAATGGTATTAGAAAATCTGATTTTGGGAAAGTAATACTTTATGCAAAAAAGAAAATTACTTTTAAAAAATGGGAAAGGGATTTATTAAAAAATTGTAAGACTTGTACTTCTGATGATATTAAGGAAAATAAAAGAAGATTTATGTTAGTTTTGAATTTTTTTCAAGTTCAAGAGCTTATAGATATAAAACCAGATAAAAATAGTTATTATTTACGAGCAATAACAGAACCCCATAGCGAAGAAATGGAAATCTCAGAAGAAAGATTTATTAATTGGATAAAACACTTTAAAATGCAAGGATTAAAAAAAGATGAATACAATCCTAAAAAAAAGGTGTTTGAAAGGGCACATATTTCAGGCCATATTAGTGGAAAAGAATTAGCTGATTTTATTAAAAATATCAAGCCAGAAGTATTAATTCCTGTTCATGCTGAATTTCCTGAAGAATTTAAAAAAATGCATAAAAAGGTAATATTAGTAAAGAAAGGTGAGAGCTTGGAATTTAATTAAATTTTCGATATAATTAGAGAAGGTTTATCAACCACAAGAATTATGTATGATCTCTTAATAAAAAATGGACAGGTTTTTGATGGCCAAGGAAAGCCTTCAGAAAATATTAATATTGGAATAAGAAATGGCAGAATTGTTGCTATGGGGCATTTAAATAATGAAAAAGCAAGAACAGAAATAAATGCTGAAAATAGGTTTGTTTGTCCAGGATTTATTGATATTAACAATAATGCTGATCATTATTTAGATATTTTTTTCTCTCCAAGTGCAGAAAACTTAATTCGCCAAGGAGTAACGACAATCATTTGTGGTAATAGTGGTGCTTCTTTGGCCCCTTTAATTAGTGGTTCGTTAGATTTTATTAGGAGATGGGCTAATCCTAGCCAGCTTAATATAGGTTGGCGACAGATAAAAGAATTTTTGGATTTTTTGGATAATAAAAAATTAGGAGTTAATTTTGCAACTCTTTTGGGCTGGGGAAGTATAAGAAATGAATTTACTAAAGGTGAGTTTAGGAATTTAAAACAAAAAGAAATAGATCAATTAAAATTAGTTATTTCTCAAGGACTTAAGCAAGGTGCCTTAGGAGTTTCTTTTGGTTTAGGCTATGCTTCAGAGCGCATGGTTGGTATTACTGAAATTTTAGAAATTGCCAAAGCAGTAGAAGAACAAAATGGGTATTTATCTTTTCATCTTCGTGATGAAGCTGAAGGTCTTTTAGCTAGTGTTAGGGAAATAATTGAAATTGTAGAAAAATCTAAATTGCCAGTAGAAATATCTCATTTTAAAGCCGAAGGAAAACCTAACTTTGATTATTTTAAACAAGCCTTAGAAATGATAAATAAGGCTAATGACTCATTTAAAAAAGAATTAATTAATTTTGATGTTTTCCCTTATAACATTAGTGCTCAGTCTCTTTATTTAATTTTGCCAGAATGGACAGAAATTGGTGGTCGGGAAGTTCTTTTAAAGAATATTAATGATGAAATTGTTAAAAATAAAATACTTCAAGATCTTAAAAGAAAAAAATATCTTTATAAAAAGTTAAAGATAGCAGATAGTGGTCAGCGTTGGTGGTTTTCAGGTAAGACTTTAGAAGAGATAGCTAAAGGTTTTAATTTAACTCCAGAAGAATCGCTTTTAAAAATTATTGAAATTTGTGAAGATAAGATCATAATTTTTGCTGAAGATCTTTCAGAAGAAAATATTATTGAAGGGATTAAAAACCAAGCTTCTTTTATAGGTTCAAATAGTGGCTTTAGCAATATTGAAAAAGGGAAAAGAGGAATTTGGGTTCACCCTCGGGCTTTTGGAAGTTTTCCAAAATTTCTTGGTTATTATGCAAGAGAACAAAAACTTTTATCATGGGAAGAGGCGATTTATAAAATTACTGGTAAAGTAGCTCAGAAAGCTGGTTTAGACAAAAGAGGCTTAATAAAAGAAGGGTATTATGCAGATATAACTGTTTTAAATCCTGATAAAATTCAAAGCAATTCTTCTTTTAAAAATCCTTTTCAATATCCTGAAGGAATAGAATCAGTAATTATCAATGGAGAAATAGCTTATCATAAAGGGCTATTAACAGAGGAAAGATATGGAAAAACAATAAGGAAATAATTATTTTATGGATTGTTTTATCGTTCAAGGAGAAAAAACATTAAAAGGGGAAATAGAGGTTAGGGGCTCTAAAAATGCTGCTATGCCTATTTTAGCAGCAACTCTTTTAACAAAAGAGGTTTCTGTTATTGATAATATTCCCTTAATAGAAGATGTTAAAAGGTTTTTAGAAATTATTCAAAGCTTAGGAGGAAAAGTTGAATGGTTAGGAAAAAGAAAGGTAAGAATAAATCCTAAAAATTTAGATCTTAAAAAAATTGATCAGTCTTTGGTAAAAAAATTAAGGGCTTCTGTTTTGTTAATTCCTTCTTTATTGCATCGATTTAAAAAATTTAAATTAGCTCAGCCAGGGGGATGTTTAATTGGTGTTCGCTCTATAGAATCTCATTTAGACGCTGTTTCCCAATTAGGGGTTAAGATAAGAAGAACGCCAGCTTATTATTGTTATAATGGTAACAATGTTTTTCCTAACGAAGTTATTTTAGAGGAATTTAGTGTTACTGCTACTGAAAATATATTAATGTTAGCTTCTTTAATTCCAGGAAAAACAATATTAAAAACAGGGGCTTTGGAGCCACATGTTGAAGATTTAGTTGTCTTTTTAAGAAAAATGGGGGCAAAAATTAAAGCAATCTCTCCTCATATCTATGAAATAAATGGAGTTAAAAAACTTTCAGGAGCTTTGCATAAAGTTATTCCTGATCCTATTGAAGCTGGAACTTTTATGATTTTAGCTGCAGCCTTGAGAGGTAAAATTTTAATTAAAAATGTAAGGACTGATCATTTAGATTTAATAATTAAAAAATTAAAAGGAATTGGTGTTAGGATAAAAATTTATCATCGTTCAAGTTTTCATTCAGAAGTATTAATGTTGCCATCATATAATTTAAAAGGATTTAAACTTCAAACTCAGCCATATCCTGGTATTCCTACTGACTTACAGTCTCCTTTTGGGGTTTTAGCAACTCAAGTTAATGGAACAAGCATAATTTTCGATACAATGTTTGAAGGGAGATTAAAGTATATTGATGAGTTGATAAAAATGGGTGCAAATGCTATTATAGCAGATCCACACCGAGCGCTAATTACTGGGCCGATTCCATTATATGCCCAAGATGTTAACTCTTTAGATATTAGATCAGGGATTAGCTTATTAATTGCAGCTCTCTTAGCTAAAGGGAGGACGACAATAAAAGATATATATCAGATTGATAGAGGTTATGAAGAGATAGATGAAAGATTGAAGAAATTAGGAGCAGAGATAAAGAGGGTAGAGCAATAAAATAATTATTTAATTAACAAATATTAAATTTAGAATTTATTTATGATGGTTCGTAAAATAGGGATAGATTTAGGCACAGCCAATACATTAGTTTTCATTCCTCAAAAAGGAATTTTAATTAATGAGCCTTCAGTAGTAGCTATTGCTGTTGATGATAATAAAATATTAGCTATTGGGGCAGAAGCAAGGCAAATGTTAGGCAGAACCCCAGAAGTAATTAAAACTTATAAACCCTTAAAAGATGGTGTGATTGCTGATTATCGAGTAACAGCAGCAATGTTAAAGTATTTTATTAATAAAGTTACTGGCCCTTGGAAAATATTTAAACCTGATTTAATTATTTCTGTTCCAGTAGGCATTACCTCTACTGAAAGAAGAGCTGTTATTGGAGCAGCAAGAGAAGCAGGAGCAAAAGAGGCATATGTGGCAAGAGAACCAATCTTAGCAGCTTTAGGCGCAGGTATTCCTATTAATTCTGCTGGAGGCAATATGTTAGTTAATATAGGTGGAGGAACAACAGAAGTAGCTGTTATTTCTTTAGGAGGAATTGTTTCTTGGGCTTCAGTTAGAGTAGCTGGAAATAAGATGGATGCAGCAATTACT
Source organism: uncultured Candidatus Saccharibacteria bacterium (assembly GCA_964428155.1). GTDB lineage: Bacteria > Patescibacteriota > Minisyncoccia > UBA6257 > UBA6257 > JAQTTC01. The sequence continues at coordinate 33,961 of CAYRXA010000005.1, read as the reverse complement.
GATTATGTAAAAAGAAAATATAATTTGGCAATTGGAGAGAGAACAGCTGAAGAAGTTAAAATGAAGATTGGATCAGCTTTGCCAACAAAAAACAAAGAAGAATTGGAAATTAGAGGGCTAGATTTAACTGAAGGATTGCCTAAAAATATATCTATTAATTCTAATGAAATTGCTGAAGCAATAAATAGTCCTTTAAAAGATATTGTTCAAGCAGTAAAAACAGTTCTTTCAGAGACTCCTCCAGAATTAGCAGCTGATGTTATGGAAAGAGGGATGATTATTAGTGGAGGTGGAGCTCTTTTAAATAATATTAATGACTTGATTACAAAAATGACGGGTGTTCCTAGTTATATTGCTGATGAGCCTCTTTATTGTGTAGCTAAGGGCACAGGGGTGATTTTAGATAATTTAGAGCTTTATAAAAAAAGCATTACTACTTATAGGTAGGAGAATTAAGATTATCTTATGATTTTTTTTAAAAATGACGGAGTGACAACTTTCTTAGAAAAGTTTTTTGATACTGATCAAAGATTAGCTCAGAATCTTCTTTTTTGGGGAGAAGAATCAATTGGAAAAATGACAACAGCGAAAGTGTTTAGTGAAGCATTGCTTTGTAGTCATAATAAAAAATGGGAAAGATGTAATGAATGTTCTAGTTGTAAAATGATAAATCAAGGGTATCATCCGGATTTAATGATAATTGAACCAGAGGAAAATTCTATAAAAATTGAACAAATAAAGAAAGGATTGGAGTTTTTAATTTATCATCCCCAGATTTCTGCTTTAAGAATTTTAATAATTAATAAAGCAGATAAAATGACTGAAGATTCTCAAAATGCTCTTTTAAAAACTTTAGAAGAATCGCGAGAAAATGTATTAATTATTTTAGTAACCAATGCCTATAAAAAGCTTTTATCAACTGTGCGTTCTCGACTTCTTTCATTAAGATTTATTAGGGCAAGCAATAAGAAGATAATGGATTTTTTATTAACAGAGTATTCCTTGTCTAGAGAAGAAGCTAATTTAATAGCAGAAAGAGCCGAAGGAAAGATAGGAAAGGTTATTAAGTTAATGGATGATGACTATAAAAAAGATTTATTTCAAAAAAGAGAAGATTTGATTAAAATTTTAAATCAAGATTTTTCTAAGCAATCTGCTTACTTTCAAAAATTAGTAGAAGAGAAAAATGAATTAGGCGCTACTTTAGAAGAGTGGCTAAGAATGTTAAAATCTAATAAAGAATCTAGTAAGTTAAATTTAAGTCCAGATAAAAAAACAAAATTAATTACAAGTCTTTTAAAAGCAATCTATTTAATAACAGAAACCAATATTAATAAACAATTATTAATGGAGAATATTTTTCTTCAATTACAATAAATAAATTATTAATTATGTTAATTAAACAATTTGAAGAACAAACAAAAAAATTATTAAATGAATTCTATGAAGAGATTTTGTTGTTTCGTACTTCACGGCCAACAACTGCTTTAGTAGAAGATATTAAAATTGATAGTTATGGAGCCTTAACTCCTTTGAAACATTTAGCAGGAATATCAATTAAACTTCCTAATGTTATTATTATTGAGCTTTGGGATGAAACTTTAGCGCCAGCTGTTAAGAAGGCTTTAGAGTCTTCAAATTTAGGTTTAAATCCTTCACAAGAGGGAAAACAGATAAAACTATTTTTACCTTCATTAAGTAAAGAAAGAAAAGAAGAATTAGTTAAGATTATTGGGCTTAAAAAAGAAGAATATCGAATAAAATTGAGAGAATTAAGAGAAAAAATGATAGAAGAAATTAATAAAAAGCATGAGGATAAAGAATTATCTGAAGATGAAAAATTCCGTTTAAAAGAAGAAGCTCAAAAAGTAGTTGAAAAAATAAATGAAGCTTTTGATCAGAAAGAAGAACAAAAAAAAGAAGAAATTTTAAATTCATAAAAATTAATTTGCTATGATATATTTTCTTATAAGTTTATTATGTTTAGGTCTTATTATCTTTTTGCATGAATTGGGGCATTTTGTAATGGCTAGAAAGCATGGTATTGCTGTTGAAGAATTTGGTATTGGTTATCCACCAAAGCTTTTTAGCTTTAAAAAAAATGGGGTTATTTATTCTATTAATGCTATACCTTTTGGTGGTTTTGTAAAAATTCTAGAATATGGTGGTAAAAATAGTTTTGCTGCTCAATCTTTAGGTAAGAGAGCTTCGGTTCTTGTAGCTGGAGTGGTTAGCAATTTTATAATTGCTTTTTTAGTTTTTACTATTCTTTTTAGTGTTGGGATGCCAACTTTTGCCTTGCCTGAAAATTATCAAGAAAAAGCTGTTTCTTATGTAACGATCCAAGGAATAGAAGAAGATTCTCCCGCTTTTTCTGCTGGTTTAGAAACTGGAGATATCGTTTTAGGTATTAAATATTTAAATGAATATTATCTAGTGAGCAGTGTTCAAGAGGTTCAAGAAAAAACAGCAGAATTAGAAGGAAAAAAGATTCAATTAGTTATTGATAGAGAAGGTTCTCAAGTAGAGATAGAGGTTATGTTGAGACAAGAAGCTGAGGCAGCAAAAGGGTATTTAGGGGTTATTCTTAATGAAGAGGGGTATTTGCAATATTCTGTTATAGAGGCCCCAAGGCAATCAATCATTTTTATGGGAGTTCTTACTAAAGAAATGCTAACAGGTCTTGGTCGGATTTTTGTTAATCTTTTTAAAGGTGGTGGTATTGAAGAATTAACTGGACCAGTAGGGATTATGGCAATTACTACGAGAAGTTTTCAATGGGGATGGGATTATGGTTTTTATATCTTAGGAATTATTTCTTATGCTTTTGCTATTTTTAATTTACTTCCTATTCCAGCAGTAGATGGTGGTAGAATTTTTTTCTTGGGAATTGAAAAGATAAGGCAGCGTCCATTTACTCAAAAAACAGAATTAATAATAAATAATGTTTGTTTTTTCTTGCTAATAATCCTTCTTTTTGTAGTCACTATTAAAGATATTAATTTATTTATTTTTAATAATTAAACAATGAAAGCTTCAAAATTTTATTTCAAAAGCAGAAAAAAAATATCTCAGGAAGAAGTAGCTATTAGCGCTGCTTTATTAATAAAAGCTAATTTTATAGAAAGATTAACTAGCGGGGTTTATAATTTTTTGCCTTTAGGTTTGCGAGTGATAAAAAAAATTGAACAAATTGTAAGAGAGGAAATGGAAGCTGTTGGAGGACAGGAAATTTTAATGGCTCTTTTAAATCCAAGAAAAAATTGGGAACAAACTGGGCGTTGGGAAAGTTTTGATGCATTGTTTAAGGTGCAATCTCATTTTGGAGGATGGTTTGCCTTGTCACCGACTCATGAAGAGGTAATAACTCCAATGGTTAAGAATTTTATTCATTCTTATAAAGATTTGCCTTTATATCTTTTTCATATTTCTGATAAATTTCGTGATGAGCCGCGCTCTAAATCAGGAATATTGAGAGGCAAAGAATTTATTATGAAAGATTTATATAGTTTTCATCAAGACGAAAAAGATCTAGACGAATACTATAATAAAGTTAAAAAAGCTTATCAAAGAATTTTTAAAAGATGTGGATTAAAAGCTTTTGTTGTTGAAGCTTCTGGAGGAACTTTTTCTCGTTTTTCTCATGAATTTCAGGTAATTACTCCAGCAGGAGAAGATATTTTTTATTACTGTCCTTCTTGTAAATTTTGCCAAAATAAAGAGATTATTAAAGATACTAAAAAATGTCCAAATTGTAGTCATCCTCTAGAAGAGCTTAGAGGATCTGAGGTTGGTAATATTTTTAAATTAAAAGATAGATATTCTCAATCTTTTGATTTGAAGTTTAGAGATAAAAATGGAGAAAATAAGCATGTCATGATGGGTTGTTATGGTATAGGGATTAGTCGTTTATTAGGAGTAATTGTAGAGGCAAATTATGATCAAGATGGGATTATTTGGCCAAAAGAAACTGCTCCTTTTCAGTATCATTTAGTAAGATTATTAAAAGGATCAACAAAAGAAGACAAAATTATTAAAAAACAAACAGATTTACTTTATAATAAAATGGTTAAAATGGGGTTGGATGTTTTTTATGATGATCGAGATGAACTTTCTAGTGGAGAAAAATTAGTTGATGCAGATTTATTAGGTTTACCTTGGAGAATTGTAATAAGTGAAAAGACTTTAAAAAATAATTCTTTTGAACTCAAGGAAAGAAAAAGTCGTAAAGTAAAATTATTAAAATTAAAAGATTTTGACAAAACAGTTAAAGCAAAGTAAAATGACAACGAATATGTTTAAAAGTTTAAAAGAAAATTTATTTAGAAATATTGGAGTAGATTTAGGTACTACTAAAACTTTAGTTTATGTTAAGGGAAAGGGGATTATAGTTAATGAACCAACAGTGGTAGCAACAAATAATAAAACTAATCAAATTCTTGCTATTGGCCGTGAGGCAGAAGAAATGTTAGGAAAGACCCCTATTCATATAAGCGCTATTAAGCCTTTGTGTAATGGAGTTATTTCTGATTTTGAAGAGACAGAAAAGATGCTTCATTATTTTTTAGAGAAGGCTAAGAGAAAAGGAGTTTTAGGGCAAGTTTTTGATTGGCCTCGTTTAGTAATTGGAGTACCAACAGGAGGAACAGAAGTTGAAAAAAGAGCAGTAGAAGATGTGGCTCACAGCGCTGGAGCAAAAGAAGTTTATTTAGTTGAAGAACCAATTGCAGTAGCTTTAGGCGCTCAAGTTCCTGTTAAAGAATCACGAGGGGTTTTAATAGCTGATATTGGTGGTGGTAGCACTGAAGTGGCAGTAATTTCTTTAGGAGGAATTGTTGTTTCTAAAAGCTTGAGAGTGGCTGGAGATAAATTAAATGAGGATATTGTTCATTATTTCCGTGATAAATTTAAATTATCTATTGGTGAAAAAACTGCTGAACGTATTAAGCTTTTTATAGGCTCAGCAGTTGATTCAGGGACAAAACAGGAAATGAATGTTAAAGGACGGGATCTTGTTCGGGGATTGCCTAAAGAAATTAAAGTTAAAGAAGATGATATTCGTGAGGCAATGGAAGCTTCGTTAGCAAAAATCATTGATGCTATTAAAGACACGATTGAATTAACACCACCAGAATTAATAGGAGATATTATGGAAACTGGAATAATATTATCAGGAGGGACAAGTTTATTAAAAGGTTTTGATAAACTTTTAGAAGATTCAGTTGATTTACCAGTGAATCTTATTGATGATCCAGTAACCTCAGTTATCAGAGGGATTGGTATAATTTTAGAAGATCTTAATGGTTTTAAAAATCTTTTAATTAATATTGCTAGAGAAAATCCTCCTCTTTAATAAATAAAAACAATGAAAAGAAAAAGCTTTCGTTCTTTGCTTTTACTAGTGATCTTCATAATCACTAGTATTTTGTTATTCCAATTTTATGTTTCTCAAGAAGGTTTATTGAAGCCTAAGATAGTTTTTGCTTTAAGTTTAGGAGAACCAGTAGGAAATTATTTAACAAATTTAAGGGGTTGGATTAATGATCTTTTTCATTTTAATGATTTAAGAAAAAAAGTAGATGAAATTAAGTTAGAAAATATTAATTTAATTAGTCGATTTCAAGATTTTAGAAAATTTCAAGAAGAGAATCGTCTTTTAAAAGAAGTTTTAAAGATAAAAAACGAAACAGCTTGGTCTTTAGAAATGGCTGAAATTGTTTTAATGGATCCTTCTGGATTATCTGGCTCATTTTGGATTAATAAAGGATCAGAATTAGGATTAGCTAAAGGAATGAACGTTATTATAGAAAACAAGGTTTTGGTAGGGAGGCTAGTGGAATGTTTTGATCATTATTGCCGAGGAGAGTCAATATTTAATCCAAAAACAAGAATAAGTGTTGAAGACTTGCGCTCATCTGTATTAGCAGTAGCAGAAGTAGATAATAAAGGAAATTTTCGTTTAAAATTAGTGCCCTATGATTCAGATATAGAAATTGGAGACGTTTTGATTACTTCTGCTGAGAATACGAATTTTTTAAAAGGGCTTTTGGTAGCTAAAGTACAGAAAGTTGGATCTTCTCCTGATACTAGCTCAGTAAAGGAATTTGTTCTAGAGCCTTTATTAAATTTTTCCCGACTATCTTCAGTTTTTATTATTAAAGATATTGTTCCAAGATTATGATGAAGCGCTATATTTTGAATTTTTTACTTTTTTTATTAGTGATTTTTTTTCAAACCTATTTTGGGATGACTATTTTTCTTTCCTCATTTTTAAATATCGCTTTGATTTTTTTGATTTTTACATTCTTTAATTTTTCCCCATATTATTTATTTTTTTTAATTTTTTTAACTTCAATTATTTTTAATACTCTTTCTGGTTTTTTTTGGGGAACCCATCTTATTATTTTAGTTCTTTGTTTTGGGATTAGTTTTCTATTAATGAAGTTTTTTGAAAAATCATATTTCTTCTCTCGTTTAATTATTGGGAGTATAATTATTTCAATATATTTTTTAAGTTTTTTGATCTTAAATTTAATTCTTAAAAGTTCAGTTCTTTATTTTATTGTTTTACAGCAATTAATATTTACTTTAATTGGCTATATTGTTTTTTCTTTTTTAACAGAAAAACTGAAAGCATAAAATTCTATTATTAATAATGAAATATTCATATATTAAAAGAAAAAAACATTTCCTTGACCCAGAAGAAGTTCTTCTTGATAGAAAAGTTAAAGAGGCAAGAGAAAAAAATTTAGAAAGCTTGGAATCACCAATCTCTTCTATTTTAATTAAAAGTGTTTTTGGTATTAGTTTGTTTCTTTTTGTGGTAATTTTTTCTCGTGTTTTTTATCTTCAAGCTATAGAAGGGGAGTATTATCAGCAAAGATCGGAAAATAACAGTACTTATCATTACATCGTTAATGCTCCTCGAGGAATAATTTATGATAGGTTTTTAGAACCCTTAGTTTTTAATAGTCCTTCTTTCAGTTTGGTAATGATTCCTTCAGAGATGCCAAGAAAAGATGATGAAAGAAAAGAATTAGTAGAAAAAGTAGCTTCTGTTTTAAAGATAAATAAAGACGAAATTGAAGCACTTTTTCAAAGTCGTAGGTATCATTATTCTTTAGAGCCAATTTTAATAAAGTCTAATTTAGAAGTTGATGAAGTGAGGTTGTTTGAAACAGTAGCTCAAAGTACTTCTGGTTTTAATATTGTTTCAGATTATAGCCGGCATTATCCTTTTAAAGATGCTTTTGCTCATGTTTTAGGGTATATTGGTAAAATTTCATCTCAAGATATTGAAAAATACAAGAATTATCCTTTGACTAGTATGGTAGGAAAAGATGGTTTAGAAGCTTATTATGAAGAAGTCCTCCAGGGTAGGCCTGGCCAAAGGATAATTGAAGTAGATGCTGTTTTTAATGTTCAAAAAAATTTAGGTTCTATTGAACCAGAAAAAGGAAAAGATATTATTACTACTCTTGATAAAGACTTACAATTAGTTTTTTATAATTCTCTTAAAAAAAGAATTGAAGAAATTGGTAGTACTGGAGGATCAGGGGTTGCCTTAAATCCTAAAACAGGGGAGGTATTGTCTTTGGTTAGTGTTCCTAGTTTTGATCCAGATCTTTTTACTAGAGGATCTCCAGCAGAATTAATTAATGAATATCTCCAAAGTCCTTTTTTGCCTCTTTTTAATCGAGCAATAAGTGGGCTATATGCTCCAGGTTCTACAATAAAATTATTAATGGCTTTAGCAGCTTTAGAAGAAGATATTATAGATCCTGAATATGAATTATTTACTGAAGGGAAAATTGTTATTACTTCTCCTTATAATCCTCAAGAACAATGGGTTTTTAGAGATTGGGAAGATCATGGATGGGTAGATATGAGAAAGGCAATTGCTGTTTCTTGCAATGTTTATTTTTGGGCTGTTGGTGGAGGTTTTGAAGATGTTGTTGGTTTAGGCTTATCAAAAATTAAAAAATACTGGCTTGCTTTTGGGCTTAATGAAAAAACAGGTATTGATTTATTTGGTGAAGCTGAGTCAATCTTGCCTGATACTGAGTGGATGAAAAAACATCGACCTCTTGATCCAACTTGGAAATTAGGAGATACCTACAGTGTTTCTATTGGAGAAGGTGGTTTTTCCTTGACACCGTTGCAAATGGCTGCTTATATAGCTACTATTGCCAATGATGGTATTTTAATGCAGCCTCATCTTATAAAAGGAGAGGATCTCAAAGAAAAACTAAGGCTAGATGTTTCTTTAGAAAATCTGAAGATAGTTCAAGAGGGAATGAGAGAAGTTGTTCTTTCAGGAACAGCTACGTATTTAGATTCTTTACCAATTGAGATAGCAGGAAAAAGTGGTTCTCCTAAAATTTATGTTGATGGTAAAGAGGCATATCATACTATTTTTGGTGCCTATGCTCCTTATGAAGATCCTCAAATTGTAGTTTTGGTTTTCATAGAAGCTCCTCCTCCAAATGTTGTTGCTACCTTGCCTGTAGTTAAAGACGTTTTGGAGTGGTACGAAGAAAATAGAATTAATAAATAAAATTTAAATATATTAGTATGGATAAAAATTATGTTACTGCTGAGACTTATAAAAATCTCAAAGAAGAATTAAAAGAATTAAAAACAAAAAAAAGACAAGAGATTGCTCAAATGCTTCAAGAAGCAAAAGAATTAGGTGATTTATCAGAGAATGCAGCATATCAAGAAGCTAAAGATGCACAAGAAGTTTTAGAGTCACGAATTTTAGAATTAGAATCATTTTTTAAAAATGCTTCAATTATTCGTCGTTCTTTGCAAAATAATGGAAAAGTAGAATTAGGTTCAACAATAGAATTAGAGAATATTAGTAAACCAAAGATAAAAAAGGTTTTTACTGTTGTTGGATCTCAGGAAGCAAATCCAATAGAAGGAAAAATTTCTAATGAATCTCCTTTAGGCCGTGCATTTTTGGGCCATGAAAAAGGAGAGATAATACTTGTAAAAACCCCTCAAGGTGAGGTAAAATATAAGATATTAAATATATCTTGATTTTTAAAACATATTTATGTTGGATGATTTAATAAAAGAAAGATTAAAGAAATTAAAAAAGCTTCAAAAAGAAGGCGTTGATCCTTATCCAGAGAAAAGTCAGCGTCAATTTTCTATAGATCAAGCTTTAAGTAATTTTTCTCAGTGGTCTCGAAGTAAAAAAAAGATTATTCTTGCTGGAAGAATGTGGGGAAGAAGAGAACATGGCGGGGCTGTTTTTGTTGATATTAAAGATGAAAAAGGAAAAATTCAGCTTTTGTTTAAACAAGATGAATTAGGTGATGAGAAGATGAAGTTTTTAGAAGACTTTTTTGATTTAGGAGATTTTTTAGAAGCTCAAGGAGTTCTTTTTAAAACTAAAAGAGGAGAAATAACTCTTCAGGTTAAATCTTTTAAATTATTAACTAAAAGCTTAAGGCCTTTACCAAAAGCATGGTATGGGCTTGAAGATGCAGAAGAACGTTTTCGAAAACGTTATCTTGATTTATTAGAAAACGAAACTGTAAAAGAAAAGTTTATTTTTCGTAGTAAAATTATCTCTTTAATAAGAGAATTTTTAAATAAAAAAGAATACATAGAAGTAGAAACACCTATTTTACAACCTTTATATGGAGGAGCAAATGCTAATCCATTTATTACTTATTTAGAAGCTTTAAAAATGAAAATCTATTTAAGGATAGCTCCAGAATTATATCTCAAGCGTTTAATTATTGGTGGTCTGGAAAATATTTATGAAATAGGTAGATGTTTTCGTAATGAAGGTATTGATAGGGAACATAATCCAGAATTTACAATTCTAGAGCTTTATAGTGCTTATAAAAGCAGGGAAGAGGCAATGGGTTTAATAGAAGAATTGCTCCAATTTTTAGCTAAAACATTTAAAAAAGAACTTCCTCGAGCTAAAAGTTTTCTTAAAAAATCATGGGAAAAAATTAGTTATGAGGATTTTTTAAATAAAGAAACAGGATTAACTTTTAAAGACGATAAAGAGAAATGGTTTCAGAAAGCATTAATGATGAAGGTTGAATTAAATAAAAATGATTCAAAGGAAAAAGTGGCTGAAGCAATTTTTAAAAAATTAAGAATTAAAATTACAGAACCTACATTTATCATAGATCATCCAATAGCAATATCCCCTTTAGCTAAAAAGAAAAAAGATGATCCAGAAAAAACAGCGAGATTTCAATTGATTGCTTTTGGTTCAGAATTAGTTAATGGTTTTTCTGAATTAAATGATCCAATAGATCAAAAAGAGAGATTCCAAGAACAAGCAAAGATGAAAAAGAAAGGGGATCAAGAAGCTCATCCACAGGATCTGGATTACATTGAAGCTTTAGAATACGGTATGCCTCCAACAGCAGGTTTGGGCATTGGCATTGATAGATTAATTTCTGTTTTCACCGAAGCCTCTTCTTTAAAAGAAATTATTCTTTTTCCTTTTATGAAACCAAAAAATAAAAAATAAATAATAATAAATTAGTAACATGTTAGATATTAAATTAATTAGGGAACAACCTGAAAAATTAAAAAAAGATATTAATAAAAAAGGTGCAGATGCTTCTTTAGTTGATAAAGTTTTAGAATTAGATAAGAAAAAAAGGAATTTATTACAAGAGATAGAAACCGTTAGGGCAAAGAAAAATGCCACAGAAAAGAAATTAATAGAAGAAAAAGACAAAGAAAAGATAATCCAAGTTTTAAAAGATGCTAAAGACTTTTTGGTTTTAAAGGAGAAAGAATTAGCGATAGTTGAAGATGAATATGTTAAAACGATGAGCTTAATTCCTAACCCTCCTTTAGATAGTGTTCCTGAAGGAAAAGATGATAGAGAAAATATTGTTATTAGGCAAGTAGGTAAAAAACCAAAATTTAATTTTGCTCCTCAAGATTATTTATCTTTAGGAGAAAATTTAGACATGATTGATATTAAAAGAGCAGCAAAAACTTCAGGCTCTCGTTTTGGAATTTTAAGAAGAGGCGGCGCTGTTTTAGAAATTGCTTTAATTAAGTTTATTTTTGATAAATTAACTAAAAAAGGATTTATTCCGATAATTCCACCAGTTTTAATAAAGCCTCGTCCTTTTTGGGGTATGGGATATTTAGATAGAGGAGCAGAAGAAGTTTATCATTTGCCAAAAGATGATCTTTATTTAGTAGGTACTTCAGAGCAAATGATTGGCCCAATGCATATGGATGAAGTTTTTGATGAAGAAGATTTGCCTTGTCGTTATGTATCTTTTTCTTCTTGTTTTAGAAGAGAGGCTGGTTCTTATGGTAAAGACACAAAAGGTATTTTGAGAGTTCATCAATTTGATAAGATAGAAATGTTTATTTTTTGTAAACCCGAAGATTCTATAAAAGAACACGAGCTTTTGCTTTCAATTGAAGAAGAGATAATGAAAGATTTGAAAATTCCTTACCAGGTTTTAAATATTTGTGCAGGTGATTTAGGAGACCCTGCAGTATCTAAATATGATATTGAAGCTTGGTTGCCTGGGCAAAATAAAGGAGAAGGTCAGTATCGAGAAACTCACTCCACTTCTAATTGTAGCGATTTTCAGTCTCGACGTTTGAATATTAAGTTTAAAAACAAAAAAACAGGAAAGAATGAATTAGTTTATACTTTGAATGGAACCGCTTTAGCTCTTGGTAGAGGTGTTTTAGCTATTATGGAAAATTATCAAACAAAAGAGGGAAGAATAAAAGTTCCAAGAGCTCTTTGGCGATATGCAAATGGAGTAAAAATATTTTCCTAGTAAAATAATTTTATGAGAAGAACTCGTAATGTTTTAAGAGTCTTTTGGTTTAGACTTCAATTATTGTTTATTATATTTTTTATTATTTTCCTTTTGGGATTTATCTATTGGGTATTATTTATTTCTTCCCATTTTCAAATACAAGAAATATTAATTGAAGGATACAATCCGTCTTTAGCAACAAAAATTGATTTATATCTTCAACAAAAAAATACTCGTTTTGTTCCTTTTTTAGCCTATGCTATTTTTCCAAAGTATTTGAAAAACAATAAGAGTATTTTAACTTTTCATTATTCTGATTTAGAAAAATCTCTTTTAAAAAATTATCCAGATATAGAAAAGATAAATATATTATTAGATTTTAAAACGAAAGTTTTAGCTCTTCAAATAAAACAGAGAGAAATAGATTTTTTATGGTGTCTTGAGCAAGAACCAGCTCAAGCCATTAATGATGAAAGCGATCTTTCTTATTTTGAAAGTCAGAATTATGTAAATGAGTTTGGAGATTGTTATTATATGGATAAACATGGAGTTATTTTTGAGCAAGCCCCAAGAACTCAAGGATCATTTCTTAATAAGATTGTAATTCTTGAAACTAAAAAAAAGGCTTTAGGCTCCAGAGTTATTTCTCAAGAAAAATTGGAAAAACTTAATCAAGCTTTTATTCTTTCTAAGGGAGAAGAAAGTCCTATTGCTACTAATTATTTAGAAATCAAAACAGAGAACTCTCTAGAGGTAAAATTAGTCACTAACGAAGGTTTTTATATTCTCTATAATTTAAATGATGATTTTATAGAATTGCTTAAAATAGTAGATGGTATTAAAGATCAGCAACTAAAAGGCAATTTTTTTAATTTGCAATATATAGATTATCGTTATCCCCCAAAGGTTTATTATAAAGTTAGTCGATGAAATTATTAATGAATTTTGCTATAATATATTAATAGAGAAGATTTTGTTATTTATTATGAATCAAGAAGAATTAAGTTTTATTAAAGATCGAGTTCAGATTAAAAAAGAGCAATTGTCTCGGGAGAAGCTTGAAATACCTGAAGAAAAAGAATTAGTTGCTGAAACAATTGAAGAAAGAATGGAAGACTCTTTAAAAGAAACTTTACCAAATACAGAAATGATTCAACCAGAAAAAGAGAATAAAGTTCCTTTTCCAGCTAGTATCTATTCACAAGAAAAAAAATTATCAGAAGAGGTGACCGAAGAAGCTAATATTAAGCTTTCTGAATTAATAACGATTGCTCTTGAAGAAAATATTTCTCGAGCAATTAATACTGCTTTGAAAAGTGGTAATGCGTATTTGATAGATAAATTACGTGATTCTTTAGCAGATAAATATTATCAAGAGTTAAAAGATAAAAAATTAATTTAAAGGAATGTATATTTTCTGGAGCGGTCTAATTATTCTAATTATTTTAATTTTATTCTTTCTTTTTAGAAAGAAATTTTTCCATTTAGAAATTAAAAAAAGTCTTGGTTATCAATTATTTTTAATTACTATTCCCCAGGATTTTTTTTCAATAGCAGGTAGCTCAGGTCAAGAAAAACAAAATGCTTTTACTGATTTTATTTCAATTTTTGAACAGACATTAGAAAGTTTTAATAAATACAATAAAGAAATTGTTTTTGAAATAGCAATTCCTAGTGATTCTTCTGAAATTTGTTTTTATGCTGCTTGTTCTAAAAAAGACACTCAATTTTTTGAAAAAACTCTTTCTGCTTCTTTCCCTTCAGCTAAAATAGAATTAACAGATGATTATACTATTTTTTCTCCCGAAGGAAAGGTAGCAGGGCTAACCTTTAGTTTTAAAGAACCTTTCGTCTTGCCGATAAAAACTTTTCAATCTTTTGGTCAAGATCCTTTGGCAGCAATTATTAATGCTTTTTCTAAAATATCTTCTCAAGAAGAAGGAGCAGCATTGCAGATAATTATTAAACCTGATTCTAGTGGTTTAAAGAAGAAATTTGCCGGAATTAAGAAAGCTCTTTTAGAAGGGAAGAACTTGCAACAAGCCATGGCTTCTCCTTTGTTTAAAAAAGAACCAGAAAAAAAATCCGAAGAAGAGTTAAGGCCTAAATCAATAGATGAAAATTTAATTAAACTAATAGATGAAAAATCTCAGTATTCACTTTTTCATTTTAATGCTCGTTTACTAACTTCAGCCTCTACAAAAGAAAGAGCAGAAGAGTTATTGTCTCATTTAGAATCATCTTTTAGTCCTTTTGCTCATCCTTTAGGCAATAGTTTTAGCCCTTCAATAATTAAATCACAAAAAGGGTTAAAAAAATTAGTATATGATTTTTCTTTTCGGCTTTTTAGAGCGAAAGATAATATGTTTTTAAATACAGCGGAAATAGCTACAGTGTTTCATTTTCCTCACCCTTTCTTAGAAAATTCTAAAATAAAATGGCTTAAAGCTCGCAGTGCTTCTGCTCCTTTAAATTTACCAAGCACAGGAGCTATTTTAGGAGTTAATACTTTTCAAGGAGATGAGAAAGAAGTTAGGATTCTTGATGAAGATAGGCGCCGCCATCTTTATATCATTGGGCAGACAGGAACAGGAAAGACTTCTTTAATGAGAAATTTGTTTATCCAGGATATGGCTGATGGTAAAGGTGTTTGCTATATCGATCCTCATGGTGATACAGCAGAATATTTGATGGGATTAATTCCAGATTCAAGGAAGGATGATGTTATATATTTTAATCCAGGAGACTTTGAAAGGTCTTTTGGTTTAAATATGCTAGAATGGGATCAAAAATTTCCTTTTCAAAAATCTTTTGTTATTGACGAGCTTTTAGAGATTTTAGATAAACTTTATGATTTAAAAACAGTTGGTGGTCCTGTTTTTGAACAATATTTTCGTAATGCCTTACTGCTTCTTTTAGATGATCCAGGAGAAATTCATACTTTAAATGATCTTCCTCGAATTTTAATAAATCCAGATTTTCGTAAAGCACTTTTAGAAAAAACTCTTAACCCAATGGTTAAAGAATTTTGGGAAAAAGAAGCAGAAAAGGCAGGCGGAGATTTGGCCTTAGCTAATGTGGCTCCATATATTAATTCTAAGCTTAATCCTTTTTTGGCTAATGATTTAGTGAGACCTATTATTAGTCAAAAGAAATCAGCAGTGGATTTTAGAAAGATAATGGATGAAGAGAAAATTCTAATTATTAATTTATCCAAAGGATTATTAGGGGATATTAATAGCTATCTTTTGGGAATGATAATAGTTGGTAAATTAATGATGGCTTCTTTTTCTCGAGTTGATATTTCTGAAGAACAGAGAAAAGACTTTCATTTATATATTGATGAATTTCAAAATATTACTACTGAAACAATCTCTACTATCTTTTCAGAAGCTAGAAAATATCGTCTTAACTTAATTGTTGCTAATCAATTTTTAGCTCAACTTAAAGAACCAATTATTAAATCAGTATTTGGAAATGTAGGAACAATAGTTTCTTTTAGGGTAGGGAATGATGATGCCGAAATTTTAGCAAAATACTTTGCTCCAGTCTTTAGTGCTTATGATTTGATTAATTTAGATAATTTTAATGCCTATATCAAATTAACAATTCAGGGCCAAACTTCGCGGGCTTTTAATATTAAAGTTAATAAGCCATTAGAAAGCAATAAAGAAAAAGCAGAAATTTTAAAAACTCTTTGTTCTTCTAAATATTCTCATCCTCGTCATGAAATTGAAGAAGAAATAAGAAAAACATATTAATAAAATATATTTGTGTTTTCTTTACAATTTATAAAATTTCTTTGTGTAGGATTGATAAATACTGGAGTTGACTTCGGTGTTTTAAATTTATTGATGTTTTTGTTTGGGATTACTAAAGGAATTGGCTATTCTTTTTTTAAAGCAATTTCTTTTATTGTTGCTGTTACTAATAGTTATTTTTTGAATAAAAGGTGGACTTTTAGAAAAGGGGGGAAGATGGAAAAGGAAGAGTTTGTTAAATTTATAATAGTTAGTTTAATCGCTTTTGGAATCAATGTAGGTACAGCTTCTGTGTTAGTAAGTTTTGTTGGGCCATTAGGGAATATTTCCCCATATATTTGGGCTAATATTAGCGCTTTAGCAGCTACAGTTTTCACAACTTTAATTAATTTTTTTGGTTATAAATATTTTGTTTTTAAAGATAAATAGGCTTTTAAAGTATTAGTTTTTTTGCTATAATACATCAACCTATTAGTTATTTTTTTATGTCCCAACTTGTTTTATATCGAAAATATCGTCCTCAGCTATTTGCTGAAGTAATAAATCAAAAGAATATTATCAATACTCTTTCTAACGCCCTTTTACAAGGCCAGATTTCCCATGCTTATCTTTTTTCTGGTTTAAGGGGTATTGGAAAAACAACAGTTGCTCGATTATTAGCAAAGGCTCTTAATTGTCAAGGAAGGAAATCAAATCAATTTGAGCCTTGCAATAAATGTGAATCTTGTAAGGCAATAAAGGCAGGAAATTCTTTAGATTTAGTAGAAATAGATGCTGCTTCTAACAGAGGAATTGAAGATGTCCGTTCTTTGAGAGAAAATATTAAATTTCCACCAGTAAATTCTAAGTATAAAATTTTTATTATTGATGAAGCCCATCAAATGACAAGAGAAGCTTTCAATGCTTTATTAAAAACCTTAGAAGAGCCGCCATCATATGCAGTTTTTATTTTAGCAACAACAGAGCCTGATAAATTACCAGCAACAATTCTTTCAAGAGTAGAACGTTATGATTTTAAAAAGTTAAATCTAGACGATATTATTGGATGTCTTAAAAATATTTGTAAACAAGAAAAAATAAAATTTGAGGATGAAGCATTGAGATTAATTGCTCTTTATTCTGAAGGCGGTTTACGTGATGCTCAGTCATTGTTAGGGCAGATTTCTTTGATAACTGATAGAAATATTACTAAAAAAGCGGTTGAAGAATTAGTCGGAGCTATAAATTTTGAAAAAGTAAAAAAATTTATTAATTATTTAGCCAAAAAAGAAAAAGAAAAAGCATTAGAATTTATTAATGATCTTTATGATGAAGGTTATGATCTAGAGGTTTTTAATAAAGAAACATTAAGCTATCTAAGAAAAATTCTTTTACTTAAGATCTCGCCTACTTTAGGGAAGATATTAGAAAAAGAAGCTACTAATGAAGAAATATCAATTTTATTTAAGCAAGCTCAATCTTTTGATACTCCTTATTTAGAAAAACTTTTAAAAAGATTTATTGAGATTCAAGTTCAATTAAGAAGAACACCAATTTTAACTTTGCCTTTTGAGTTGTGCATTAGCGAAGAGCTTTGATGTTATTGCGAGATCGTCTAATGGTAGGACACATGCCTCTGAAGCATGGTATCCTGGTTCGAATCCAGGTCTCGCAGCAAAGTAAATAGGGTAATAATGAATAATACAAACAATAATTTATTTCATTCCAAAACTGTTAAAAAAGTTTTAAAAGAGCTTTCATCAGATTTAAGAGAAGGATTAGCTCTAGATGAAGTTAATATTCGTTTAAAGAAATTTGGTTACAATGAAATACCTGAGAAAAAAGCTATTCATCCTATTTTTATTTTTTTTAGACAATTTCATTCCTGGTTAATATATATTTTAATTGGGGCAGCATTTTTTTCATTCTTTACTGGCCATATTTTTGACGTCTATATCATTATAGCCGTTCTTTTTTTTAATGCAGTGATGGGTTTTGTTCAAGAACGCAAAGCAGAAAGAACAATGGCAGCTTTAAAAAGAATGATTGTTCTTTTTGCTAAGGTTATTCGGAAAGGAGATTTGTTAAAAATTCCTGCTAAAGAATTAGTGCCAGGTGATATTATCTTTTTAGAAGAAGGCGATAGGATTCCAGCTGATGCAAGGTTGTTAGAGACGAAAAATTTTAGAACAATGGAGGCAGCTTTAACTGGAGAGTCTTCTTCTATTAATAAGGACTTTAAAGAATTATCAGAAAAAACAACTTTAGCTGATCAAAAAAATATGGTTTGGTTAGGAACTTTTGTTACGGCTGGTCAAGCTAAAGCAGTAGTTACAGCTACTGGGCTTAAAACTGCTTTAGGTCAAATTGCTCAAGGCTTGGAAAAAGTTAAAAAACCTAAAAGTCATTTTAAGACAAGGACTGATTTATTAGCCAAGCAAATGGCTGGCATTGCCTTTATTTGTGTTTTTATTCTTTTGTTAGTTGAATTATTTATTGGGCATTTTGGATTTGTGTCTTCTTTTCGGTTTGCGGTTGCTGCTCTTGTTTCAGCTATTCCTGAAGGATTGCCAGTAGTTTTAGTTATTGTTTTGGCAATAGGAGTTCATCGTATGGCAAAAAGAAATGCTATTATCAGGGATTTACAGGCCACAGAAACATTAGGAGTGACAGATGTTATCGCTACAGATAAAACTGGTACTTTAACTCAAAATACAATGAATGTGGAAAAAATTGTTTTATTTGATAATAAAGAGATTACGGTTTCTGGTAATGGTTGGAAGCCAAAAGGTAAATTTATGCAGGAAGAAAAAGTTATTTTTCCCTTAGAAAATTTAAAATTACGTAAACTTTTGCATGTTGCTGGTATTTGTAATAATGCTCGATTAATTAGAGAAGAAGAAAAAAAGGAGGTGTATAAAATTATTGGTGATCCAACAGAAGCAGCTTTAGTTGTTTTGGCTGAAAAAGCTGGACTTAAAAAAGATTTCCTTTTAGAAAAAGAAAGAAAAATTGATGATTTGCCTTTTAATTCTGAATTGAAATATAGAGCTTCTTTAATTGCGCTTACTGAAGAAAAAGATAGAAAGGAAATTTATCTCGTTGGTGCTCCAGAAGCTATTTTAAATATTGCTAGTCATGGTTTTGCAGATAAGGAAGAAAAAATAACAGAAAAAACTAAAAAAGAACTTTTAAAAAAGACAGCTGATTTAGCTAGGCAAGGTTTAAGGGTTATTGGTTTGGCTTATAAAAATGTTTCTGAAGAAGGAGATAAATTAAAAGAAGAGATGGTGGAAAAAGTTGTTTTTATAGGAGTAGTTGGGATGAAAGATTCTCCTAGGCCAGAGGTTAAAGAAGCAATTGCAAATGCAAAAAAAGCTGGAATTAGGGTGATTATGAAAACCGGTGATCATAAAGAAACTGCAATTGCTATTGCTGAAGAGATTGGTTTAATTTCTTCTCCGACTGAAAAAGTGGCTTTGACTCAGCAAGAATTAGAAAAATTATCTAATAAAAAATTTAATCAAGTAGTTAAACAGGTTTCGATTTTCGCCAGATTAACGCCTCAAATGAAGTTAAAAATTTTAACTAGTTTACAAAACCAAGGTCATGTAGTAGCAATGACTGGTGATGGAGTTAATGATGCTCCAGCTCTTAAAAAAGCAGATATTGGTATTGCTATGGGGCAAATTGGAACAGATGTTGCTCGGGAAAGTAGTGACATGATTTTAACTGATGATAATTTTGCATCAATAATTAGTGCCACAGAAGAGGGGAGAACTGTTTTTACTAATGTTAAGCAAACAAGTTTGTTTTTAATCACAACTAATTTTGCTGAAATTACTACTTTAATAATCTCCTTAGCTTTTGGTTTTTATTTTTGGGGAAAATCAATCTTAATAATTTTGCCCGCTACTATTATCTTTATGAATTTAGTAACTGATGGTTTTGTTGATATTGCTTTAGCTTGTGAGCCTCGCCATGAAGATGTTTTAAATAAGCCACCAAGAAGAAAAGAGGAAAATATTTTATCTAAAGATGTTTTACCTTTTTTGGCTTTAATGGTTATAATAATGACTGTTTTAACTATTTTTGTTTTTAAATTCTTTTTAATTAATGATTCTTTAGAAAAAGCTAGGGCAGGAGCATTTGCTGTTATGGCCATGACGCAGCTTTTTAATGTTCTCAATATGAGATCTCTTTCTCAGTCAATCTTTAAAATAGGATTTTTTTCAAATAAATTTTTAGTTGGTGGATTAATAATTTCTATTTTATTAATCTTAGGAGCTCTTTTTATTGAAGGAATAGCAATAAAATTTGGTTTTATAGCTTTATCTTTTTCAGAGTTTTTAATTATATTTTTGCTTTCTTCTCTGGTATTATGGAATGGTGAAGCTTATAAATATTTTAAAAATAAAAAATAAAATTTAAAAAACATGATATTATCTGATCGTGATATAAAAAAAATTATTAAAAGTAAAAAGCTTGTTTTTAAGCCTAGTTTAAATAAAGGTCAGATAGGTCCAGCTTCAATTGACTTGAAGTTAGGGCCAATTTTTAAGAAATTTAATATTTCCAAGCAATCACTTTTAGATACTAAAAAGGAATTACCTGACAAAGATTTTGTTATTACTAGAAAGATAAAAATTAATGAGCCTTTTATTCTTCATCCAAATGATTTTGTTTTAGCAAGTACTAAAGAATATGTTAAGGTACCTGATGATTTAGTTTTAAAAGTTGAGGGGAAAAGTACTTTAGCGAGAATGGGGATTTTAGTTCATACTGCCGGATTTGTAGATCCTGGATTTGAAGGTACTTTAACTTTAGAAATTAGTAATCAATCTAATTTACCAGTTGCTTTATATGTAGGTATGCATATTTGTCAGATAGCAGTACAGTATTTGTCTTCCCCAGCAGAAGTTCCTTATAGCAAGAGGAAAAAATCTCTTTATTCAAAATCACAAGGTCCAAAAGCTGCCAATACTAATAATTTATTTGATTATAAATAATGAAAGGTAAAGATTTTTATTCATCTTATGAAAAACGTGATTTACCTCAGCCCCCTTTGTTAAGAAGGGCTTTAGGAGTAGGAGTTATTGTAATGGGGCTAGCAATTGGAACTGGTGAATTAATTTTATGGCCTCATTTAATTACAAAGGTTGGCTTAGGGTTGTTTTGGTTAGCTTTAGTAGGTATTACTTTACAATATTTTATTAATCAAGAAGTGGCACGTCACACGTTAGCTACAGGTGAAAGTATTTTTGCTTCTACAGGAAGAATATGGAGTTGGCTACCATTTTTTTGGTTATTATCAACAATTATTCTTTATATTTGGCCTGCCTGGGCTGGTACTTTAGGTACTGTTTTAGCTGAGCTTTTTGGTTTTGGTAATTATTTAATTTGGGCGTGGATTTCTTTATTTAGTGTTTTAATTATCACTTTTATTGGGAAGAGGGCATATAAAGTGCTAGAAACAGCATTAAAAATAATTGTTCCTGTATTTTTTGTTTTGCTTCTTTTCTTTAGCTTTTTAAATTTAAAAATTTATCATTTTAAAGAAATATTTTTAGGATTAATAAATTTTGGCTGGATACCAGTTAATATTGATATGGAAGTTCTTTTAGGAGCAATTGTTTTTGCTGGTGCTGGTGGTTTATTAAATCTTTGTATTTCTTTGTGGTACAGAGATAAAGGTTTAGGAATGGCAAAATATGCTGGGCATATTACCAATCCTGTTACTGGTAAAACTGAAGCAGTGGATTATAAAGGATATGCTTTTGAAAATACTGCTGAAAATTTAAAAAAATGGCGTAAATGGATGAAGTATGTTTTTATAGATCAGGGAATTATTTTTTGGTTTCTTGGGCTGGTAACATTAATTCTTCTAAGTGCTAATGCTTATGTTGTTCTGTCACCAAGAGGATTAGTGCCAGAAGGATTACAATTAGCTACTCTTCAAGCAATGATTTTTGAAGAAACTTGGGGTGTTTTTGGATCAAAACTATTTCTCTTCATGGCCTTTTTAATGCTTTTTTCTACAATGTGGACGATTTTGGATGTTGCAGCTCGAATTGTCAGTGATATTTTATATACTCGTTTTAAAACAAACCCCCCTCAAAAATATTTTAAGAAAATTAAAAATATTTCCATCCATCACCTTTATTATGGATTGATTATTGGATTTGTGATAATTAGTGCAATTTTACTTCCTTTTGAAGAGCCCTTTGTTTTTATTATCACTACTTCAGTCCTTGGTGGTTTTGTGATGACTATTTATGTGCCGATTTTAATATATTTTAATAATTTTAAATTACCAAAGCCTCTACGCCCAGGCTTAATTACTAATTTTTTTATGTTTTCTGCGTTTTTACTTTATTTGTATTTTTCCATAATGATTTTAAGTACATATTTTTAAAAATCTTTTTTTATTAAATATTTGATAAATTAATTAAATAATAGTATAATCAATGTATTCCGCGGTAGCTCAATGGTAGAGCGGCACGCTGTTAACGTGATGGTTGTAGGTTCGAGTCCTACCCGCGGAGCCATAAATAAAACTTTTTTTTAGTTTGAGAAACTAAATAAAAATAGAACTATCTTTGAAGAGGTAGCTTTTTTATTATTATTCTTGAGAATGATGTTAGGATAATACAACATATTAATAGTCAGAAATAATTAACAATAAAAAATATGACTTTCAAATAATATAAAATTTATAGAATTATAGCAATTGTAATTTTTGGGAATATCTATTAGCCTTTCCATAACATTAGAAAACTATTATTTACCCATCGCCCTTGTAATAATTGGCATGACCGCAATGTACTATCTTCGTAAGCAGTTAAAAATAATAGAAGTGATGGCAGATGAGAGGGATTATAAATTATCAGGGAATGCTGCACGACACACTATTACTATTTATGGTTTGATTGGAGTTTTTTGAATCTTTATTTTAATGGCTTTATCAGGAGGAAAAGAAGATTTTATTTATATCTTAAGTCAGTATTTAGCTTTTAGTATTTGTTTTTTGTTTATTTTAAATGTTGTTATATTCAGATATTTAAGTCAAAAAAAATAAAATGCAGAATAAAATAAAAGAATTAAGACAAAAAATTGGTATAACTCAAGAAGAATTAGCTCGTCGTGTTAACATTAAAAGAGAAACAATTATTTTTTTAGAACAAGGTAAATATAATCCATCCTTAAGATTAGCAATGAAGATAGCCAAAGAATTCAAGATAAAAGCGGAAGATTTGTTTGTTATTTAACAAAGAAGTCTTTAAGGGATTTCATATTTTATTTTCTAAGTTAAGATAATTATCAAATAGATTCTAGTATTTTTTAGTTTCTAAATGATAGGAGTGTCAATTTGCTTTTATATGTAAGTTAATTAGATCAATCAAAAGACTTGGAATTTATTTTTTCGGGGTTTGTGGTATAATATAAAATAAATAACCCTAAATATCCTTTGTTTTTGTAAAGCTTCTTTTCTTGACACTTAAAAATTTGTTATAATTTAATTTAGTTTTCTTTATAATTAGGAAATTTATATATAAAATCATGAACAAAAACAAATATTTTTACTTAAACCTATTTACTTGGAGCTTAGTGCTTTTGCTCATAGGTAATCATGTTTTCGGTTGGACTACACCAAGTCAAGATCCACCAGGAGGGAATGTGGAGCTTGAAACTGGAGCAACTCCAGCTGGTTCTACTGGACATATTCAATTTAATGATGGTGGTAACTTAGGAGCTGATGCTAATCTTTTTTGGGATAATGTTAATAAATACCTTGGAATTGGGACAGCAAATCCAGGAGCAAAACTTGAGATACAAGGAACCAGTGGGGGTCTCTAAAATTTACAACAGATGTGGAGACAGAAGCTCAGCAATATGAAGAATCTCAAACACTTACTTCCTCAGGTACATTTGTTGTTCCAGATGGCGTTACTAGTATAAACGTAATTGCTATTGGTGGTGGAGGAGGAGCTGCTTATTGTGCTGGATCAAGTAATTATTCTGGCGCAGGTGGCGGTGGCGGCGGTTTAGGATATCGTAACAATATTCCTGTTACGCCTAGCGAGGTTTTACAAGTTAACGTTGGACAAGGAGGTAGTGGAGGAAGCACTTCTGGTTCCTCAGGTAGTAGTGGCGGAAATACTTCATTAGTGCGTAATACAACAACATTAGTATTAGCTTATGGTGGAGGAGGAGCTGGCTATGGTAGTTCTAGTGGAGGATCTGGTGGTCTTGGTGGTACGTCAGCATTTGCTTCGAATAATGGAGGAGGTAATGGTGGTTCTGGTGGCGCTTCTGGAAGCAATAATGGCGGCGGTGGTGGTGGCGGAGCTGGTGGCTATAGTGGTAATGGTGGAAATGCTGGTTTTGGTAATAGTGGTGTTGGTAGTGCTGGTTCTGGTGGAGCAGGTGGTGGAGGAGGAGGCCAAGGAGATGCAGGTACTCAAAATAATGGTGGTGGTGGCGTTGGTATACCTACTGCAGGATCGAATGGTTCTGGTGGTGCTGTAAATAATCCTGGAACAGGAGGCTCTGGTGGGGAAACAGGTAAATCTGGTGGACATGGAGGTTCTTATGGTGCTGGTGGAGGAGGTAAAGAAGATGATACATCTGGTGCTGGTGGAAATGGTGCACCCGGGGTACTTTATATAGTCTATACCGTTGATCTCCCATCATCATATACAGGATTATTAGAAATTGAGGGAGATGTAATTGCTAATGGAAAAAATATTAGCAATAATGATTGGGGGTTCAAAGAGGGGCCATTATCGTTTGGTTCTGATTATATAAATATTTGGAATAATCAAGGAGATTCTGGGGATAGTATTGATTGTGTAAGCAATACTAAAGGGTGTACTATTTTGCAAGATGGTACATATAAAATTCGATGTGTCCAACGATCAAATGCTACAGGTAGTGTATATGTAGGTGTTGCACTCAACGGTAGTAGAACTACGCTTGAAAGTAGAACTGATTCAATGTGGAATCATGATCATGCGGAAGTTTCAGGTGAGTATACAGAATCAAATTTTATAGGAACATTAAGCTCAGGAGATTTTATTACTTGTGGCACTACTTCTGCTAATAGTAGTAAATTACAATATGGGACAAATTCATATCGTGGATCAATTTCAATTCAACGTTTGTAATTTTTGTTAATTAGAATTTATATTTAACGATTAATTAATTTAATAAAAGCCTTGATGTGTTTTCGATTTTGATTATTAAATTATAAAGAGAGATTAATAGCTTGAATATAATAATTCTTTATCATTAAGGCTCTTAGTAGGTTGTTTTTTTGTTTAATTTTATTCTAGATTAATGTTTCAGATAATTCTTTTTTGATGAAATAGTTTTATAATTTTTTTATATTAATTAATTGTTTCCTGAATATTTGTCAGATTTTTTATGGTATAATTGAAAATATGAGGATTTGGGATATAAGTCCAGAGGAATTATGCAATAAGCATTTATTTGGTGAGCATCGAGAACTCCATGCTATTTGGAGTATTTTAATTAATAATAAAAAAGGGTATAGAAACCATCCAGAAACAAAGCGCTGGATAGGTAAAAATAAAGCTTTATTTTATAGGCACGAAGAATTAGTTAAAGAAATTAAAAGAAGAGGGTATAATCATGCATCATTACTTGATAAAAAATATGCTTTAGGAAAGCCAAAGCAAGATGAGTTTATTAATACAAAAGAAGAACAAAAGCAGATTTTAAAAGATAAACCTTGTCAATGTTTTCAAGAATAAATTTTTTTAATATTTTTAACAAAATCATTTTAATATAAAATGTTTCAGCTAAAGTAATAAAAAATTCGTTTAAAAAACAGTATCATTAATAATTTAGATAATTGAAGTTTTAATGCTTGTTATAGTTATCTTTAAAGCTTTTTTGTGGTAAAATAAAAAAAGGTCGTAGATAATAAATTAAAAAAATGAAAAAAGAGATTATAGAAAAAATAGCTTCTTTAGTAATAGCTGCTTTTGGGCTCGTTGCTGCCCTTGCTTGGAATAGTGCTATTCAAGCAATTTTTCAAGAATATTTTGGAACATCAGAAGGAATAATCCCAATGATTATTTATGCAGTTATTGTTACCATAATAGCAGTATTGATTACAATTTGGGTAGCTAAAGTTGCTGAAAAAAAAGAATAAAAAATGGAAAATATTCTACCTACAATTGCTGGTTGGATAGGAATGATAATGATTTTATTGGCTTATTATCTTGTTTCAACAAAGAAGGCGACAGGTGAATCTAATCTTTATCAATCATTAAATTTTATCGGTGCCATCTGTCTTATTTACAATACTTTTATTCAGCAAGCTTGGCCAATAATGGTTTTAAATATAGTATGGGTTATAATTGCTGTTAAAACTCTTTTAATAAGAAAGAAAAATAGATTTATTTAAATTAGAAAATTTATTATATACTTAGATATAGAATTATTCGTGGTGTATTAATAATAAATATCCATTATGCAATTTAAAGTTAAAGAAAATAAAAATAACTATTTAATTATTTTTAAGCTTTGGGGGAGTTACTTTGGTTTATTTATTGGTTTTATTTTTGCTCTTCAAATAAAAATGAATAGGATGTTTCTTATTGAGGGCTCAAGGGAATTTGATTGTATTTGGAAGCCAATTCAAGGATTGTCTTGTTCTGATTTAGCATTAATTAATATTATTTTATTTTTATTAATAGGTTTCTTTGTTGGGGGATTGATTCATAGGAATAAAATAATAAAAAAAACTAATTTTTAAAATAATATGAAAATAATAATTTCATATATCTCAACATTAATAACATTTATCTTTCTTGATGCTATTTGGCTTGGTTTAGTTGCTAAAGGATTTTATGCTAAGCAAATGGGGTTTTTATTCAGTAAAAGTATTAATTTTATTCCAGTATTAGTATTTTATCCTGTTTATGCTTTTGGAGTGATGATTTTAGCTGTTTTACCTGCTCTTTCTTCTGGGTCTTGGCTTGAAGCATTATGGAAAGGAGCTTTAATTGGACTTCTTGCTTATGGTGCTTATGATTTGACTAATCAGGCGACTATTGCTGGTTGGCCAACTTTAGTAACGGTTATTGATATTGGTTGGGGGATTATTGTTACTGGGGCTACTAGTGTTATTGCTTACTTTTTAATAAATTTATTTTACTAATCAAATCAAGTAATAATTATAAATTGACTCTTAGTATATAATTTGTTATCATACAGATTATTAAAAAATAGCCTTAAAAGGTTATTTTTTTATAACTAATTAGCACTCTTGAAAATTTTTAAAAGGAGGTGGAAATTAAAATAATTTAAAAGCTTGTTTTTTAATAAGCTTAATATTCTTTACGCCTTTAATCATTATAGAAAAGGAGGAAAAAATGGAAGAAAAAGAAAGAAAAGTAAAAAAAGAATCATCAATGGTTTTAATTTGCCCGAATTGTAAAGTTGAATGTTTTAATATTAGAGTAATTGAAAAAGAGGATGGAAGTTTTTGGGTTGATGATATTTGTTGGAGATGTGGTTATCAATTACAAAATGAAAAAGTTAATCATTAATAATAAAAAGATAATGTTGATTTGTCCCCGTAGCTCAGTTGGTAGAGCGCCCGTCTGGTAAACGGCTCTTTATAAGAGGTTTGAATAGATTGCTTATTAAACTAAATTGTTCCATCTTTAATTTCAATAATGGTAATTGAAAAAATGAGATCGCTGGTTCGAGTCCAGCCGGGGACTCCAAAAGATAGCGGGGAAATAAACCCCCGCTTTTTATTTATAATTTAATAAATTTTAACTTGTGATTAAATAGTTTTCTTGTTAAAATACATCAATGAAATTAAAAGATATTTTTAAATTAATAGTCGCTGTTTTGATTGTAGAATTAGCTGGAATAGTTGGTTCTTTTTTTACAACCTCATCAATTTCTAATTGGTATCCAACCCTTGTAAAGCCAGTATTAAATCCTCCTAATTGGATATTTGCTCCTGTTTGGACAACTCTTTATGCTTTAATGGGAGTATCCGCTTTTTTAATTTGGCGGCATGGATTAAGACAGAGGAGGACAAGGGTTGCCCTTACTATATTTAGTACTCAGCTTATATTAAATGTAATATGGTCTATTATATTTTTTGGATTCCAGAATCCGTTCTTAGCTTTTGTAGAAATTATTGTTTTATGGCTGGCGATTGTTTGGACAATATTTTCTTTTTATAAAATATCTCGTTTGGCAGCCTGTTTATTAATGCCATATCTTATTTGGGTTAGTTTTGCTGCTTATTTAAACTATTCTATTTGGCTTTTAAATTAATAAAGATAAAATAAGTTAAATAAAAATTATGCTTTTAGAAGTTATTAATAATATTATTATTCCTTGGATAACAAATCATGGTCCTAAAATTTTAGCAATTATCGTTTTTGCTTTATTGCTAAAAAGATTTGGAAAAATATTCATTGAAAAAATTATAAGGAGAGTTGTTTATTCTGATTCAATAACAGAGAAAGAGAGTGAAAAAAAGAGAGAGGATACATTAATTCGTATTTTTTCATCTTTTTTAGATGTTCTAATTTGGATTTTAACTGTTTCAATGATTCTTCAAGAAATAGGAATTGCTGTTGGACCTCTTCTTGCTGCTGCAGGGATTGCTGGTATTGCTTTTGGTTTTGGTGGACAATATCTTATTCGAGATTTAATTACTGGAACTTTTATTATTATGGAAAACCAGTATCGTATTGGGGATGTGGTTTGCTTTGATGGTACCTGCGGTTCTGTTGAAGATATTAGCATGAGGATGACTACTTTACGGGATCTTGATGGAGTGGTCCATCATGTGCCGCATGGAGAAATTAAAAAAGTGTCAAATTTATCAAAATATTTTGCTCGTATTAATTTAGATATTGGTGTTTCTTATAATTCTAATTTGGAAAAAGTAATTAAAGTAATTAATAAAGTTGGTGAAGCTTTGGCTAAAGACCCAGAATGGAGAGATGATATTTTAAAAACACCTCAATTTTTAAGAGTTAATGATTTTGCTGAATCAGCAATTATTGTAAAGATTATAGGAGAAACTAAGTCATTGAAACAATGGGCTGTTACTGGGGAACTTCGAAAACGTCTTAAAATGGCTTTTGATAAAGAAAAAATAGAAATTCCTTTTCCTCAAAGAGTTGTTCATCAAGTTAAAAAATAACATTAACTTAAAGCCGCCTTTTGGCGGTTTTTTGTAATTATTTTAAAATATGAAGATTGTTTCTTGGAATGTAAATGGATTAAGATCGATTTACAAAAAAGGATTTTTAAAATGGTTTAATACAGTAAAGGCTGATATTGTTTGTTTACAAGAAACAAGAGTTCTTCAAAAAGAATTACCATTAGATTTGCTTAAAATAAAAAATTATCATCTTTATTTTAATGAAGCTGAAAAAAAGGGATATGCTGGGGTAGCTGTCTATACAAAAGAAAAACCATTAAAAGTTGAATCTAAATTAGGGATGAAAAAATTTGATCAAGAAGGTAGGCTTTTAAAATTAGAATATACTGATTTCATTTTAATTAATCTTTATTTGCCTCATGGTGGAAGAAGTAAAGAAAATCTTGATTATAAATTAGAAGTTTATAAACATCTTTTGAAATATTTTCAAAAAATAAAAGATAAAAAGGTTGTTTTGACTGGTGATTTTAATATTGCTCATCGGGAAATTGATTTAGCTAGACCAGAAGAAAATAAAAACAATATAATGTTTACTCAAAAAGAAAGAAACCAAATAGAAAAAATTATTAAATTGAACTTTAAAGATAGCTTTAGAACGTTTAATAAGAAAGGAGAAAATTATACATGGTGGCCTTATTTTGCAAATGCTAGAAAAAGAAATTTAGGATGGAGAATAGATTATATCTTTGTCTCCCAAGCTTTTTCTCAAAATATTAAAAATGCTTTTATACTTGATAAAACAATGGGTTCTGATCATTGTCCGACAGGAATAGAGTTTTAAGAATACCATTTGACAAAGAGAGATATACCCGGTAGGATGTAAGAGTAGTATTCCCTAAAGGAATAGCTCAACTCTCTTAATTTTGCAAACACGGTAAGAAAGATGCTGTCTAGCAGTTAGGTAAGAGAGTAGGTCGTAAATTAAGTTAAGTACAAAAGATGAGTAATAAACTTTATGTAGGCAGTCTTTCTTATGACACCAATGATGACGGTCTCAAGGAATTTTTCTCACAAGCTGGAGCCGTTACTTCTGCCAGTGTCATTATGGATAAAATGTCAGGCAGATCTAAAGGATTTGGTTTTGTAGAAATGGCTTCTGAAGAAGAAGCTAAAAAAGCCGTTGAGATGTTAAATGGTAAAGAATTAGATGGAAGAACTCTCATAGTAGACGAAGCCAGACCAATGAAGAAAAGCTTTTAAAAGTTTTTCTTACAGAAAGAGCTCTTAAGTGAGCTCTTTTTTTATTGGTTGATTTTTAAAAAATGGTATAATAATATAAAGTTGATATTTTAAAAAATGAAAATATTAAAAAATTTAGGATTGTTTCTTTTCTGCTTAGGCCTTTTAATGATTTTAGGATTTGGGCTGTATAAGTTTTTTGGTGATTCTTCAGTTCCTTTGATTATAAGATGGGGGATAATGGGTTTAATATTAGGAACAACAATTATAATTATCTCTTTAACAATTGAAAGATTCAAAGATATTAAAAATAATAAATAAATTAACAATTATGATTATTACTACTTCTGAACAAGTTTTTGGAAAAACAACAAAACAAGCTTTAGGTTTAGTAAAAGGTAATACTATTAGAGCTAAACATATAGGAAAGGATATTATTGCTGGTTTAAGAAATCTTGTTGGCGGTGAGATTAAAGAATATACAGAAGCGCTTAACGAAGCTCGTGAAGAAGCGATACAAAGAATGATTAAAAACGCTGAAGAGTTAGGGGCAGATGCTATTGTTGGTGTTCGTTTTACTACATCTCAAATTATGGCAGGAGCAGCAGAATTACTTGTTTATGGTACAGCAATAAAATTAGATGAATAATTTTTAGAAGAATAAAGGCTATAATAAAAGGCAGTTTTGATTATAAAATTGCCTTTTACATTAATTGTGGATAAAATGGGGATATTATTTTAGTGGGGAAAAGCTAAAAAGAGGATTAATCCTTTATTAGAGCCAAAATACTTTCTATTTAATTTAGGAAGTATTTTTATTTTTGCTTCTTGACTTAATGGGGTTGTAGGGGGTAAAATGGGATAAAGTGGATTGATGTGGATAACTGTGGGGAAAAACATATTTTTTGGGGATAATAACTTTAGAACATATTCCATTTATTAAAAATAATAAAAGTCAAGATGTTTATTGGTGAGTATTGTTATACCATAGACCCAAAAGGAAGAGTAGCTATTCCTTCTAAGTTACGTAAAGAACTTTTGCAAGGAGCAGTTTTGACTAGAGGATTAGACAATTGTCTTTTTATTTTTTCTTCTAAAGATTGGCAGCAAATGGCAGAGAAAATAAAAAGCTTACCGTTGAGTCAAGCTAATTCTCGAGCTTTTTCTCGGCTAATGCTTGCAGGAGCAATGGATGTAAAATTAGATAATCAAGGAAGAATTTTAATTCCTGACTACTTAAGAAAGTACGCTGGTTTAGGAAAAAAAATAGTCTTAGCAGGTATTTATAATCGTTTAGAAGTTTGGGATGAAAAAGAATGGATGAAGTATAAACAGAGAACTGAGAAGGAATCAGGAAATATAGCAGAAAAGTTAGGAGACTTAGGAATTTAATAAAAATTACATGTCTCACGTTCCAGTTCTTTTAAAAGAAGTAATTCATTATTTAGATCCACAACCGAATGAAAATTTTATTGATGCAACGATTGGAGAAGCAGGGCATACAATGGCTATTCTAGAAAAGAATAAACCAAATGGTAAAGTTCTGGGCATTGAAATAAATCCTGAACTTTTTCAAAAACTACAAAGAGTTCAAGATAAAAATCCTGAATTGAATATAAAAAAAAGATTGATAGTGGTCAATAATTCTTATGCTAATTTAAGAGAGATTGTTAGAAAGAATGATTTTCATCCGGTTCATGGAATTGTCTTTGATTTAGGTATTTGTTCTTGGCAGATAGAATCATCAGGGAAGGGTTTTTCTTATCAAAAAGACGAGCCTTTAGATATGCGCTTCAATCCCAATCAAGATTTAACAGCAGCAGAGATTATAAATTTTTGGGAAATGGAAAAGATAGAACAAATTTTAAGAGAGTATGGAGAAGAAAGATATTCTTATCGCATTGCTTTAGCTCTAAAAGAGACAAGAAAAAAAGAAAGAATTATTGGTACTCAGCAATTAATAGATATTTTAAAAAGAACTCTTCCAAAAAACTATGATAATAAAAGAATTCATTTTGCGACTCGTGTTTTTCAAGCTTTACGAATTGCTGTTAATCAAGAATTAGAAAATATTAAGCAAGGATTAAAAGAGGCAATAGAAATATTAGGACCTAAGTCAAAAATTGTTGTCATTTCTTTTCACTCTTTAGAAGATAGAATTGTTAAGAATTTTTTTAAAGAACAGGAGAAAAATAATAAATTACAAATTCTTACTAAAAAGCCAATTTCTCCTTCAATAGAAGAAATTAAAAAAAATCCTCGTTCGCGTTCAGCGAAGTTAAGAGCTGCTCAAATTAATTAATTATTAAAATACAATTAGTCCAATGACCATTATTTATAGTCACAACAATAATCGTAAGAATCAGTCCATTATTTTAAATTCTCGAAGAAGATTATCTTCAAGAAATAATAAAAGGAAATGGAGATCTTTTGTTAGTGGGGCTGGTGAATATTTAGGTCATATTAAATTAACTTTTTTCTTTTTAGCTCCTATTATTATGGTTGGCGGTTTTTGGCTTTTAATATTTGGACAAAATATTTCTGCTGATTACAAGATTTATAATCTTAAACATGAATTAACCCGAATAGAAGATCAAATTAATTCTTTACATGAAAAAGCAGCAGTTATTACTTCAACAGGAAAAGTTCAAGATTGGGCAGAAGAAAATAATTTTGTACCAGTAGAAACTTTTTCTTATTTGGATTTAAATAATAAGAATTTAGTTCAAAGATAGGGCCAATTTTATAATGGGAAGAAAAAAAGGATATTTTAAAAACAGGAGTTTTTTTCAAAATAATAACCAAGGTAATTATTCTTTTGAAAGAAGAGTTTTTTTTATTTATTTTTGTTTTATTGCTGTTTTTTTTATTTTAGCTAGTCGTCTTTATGCTTTGCAAATAAGAGATTATTCTCAATTTTCAGACCAAGCTGAGGATATTCATGGAGCAACTACGATTCTAACCCCTCAAAGGGGGTTAATTTATTGCCAAGATAAAAATAATGAATACTTTCCATTGGCAATGAATAAAAAATATTATACTCTTTATGTTGTTCCTAAAGAGATAGAGGATCCTAAAGAAATAAGCGAAGTCCTTTCTGAGATAACTCTTTTATCTTATGAAGAAATTTTTGAAAAAGTAAATAAGCTTGATGATCCTTATGAATTAATATTAAAGAAAATAGATGACGAAGATTTTGTTAATCAAATCGAAGAACAGAATTTACAAGGTGTCTATTTTGGAGAAGAGTATCATCGTTATTATCCTTTTGAATCTTTTGCTGCTCAAGCCATTGGTTTTGTTGCTGAAGGAGATGATGGATCAATAAAAGGGCGATATGGTTTAGAAGCATATTATGATAAGATTTTAGAAGGTCAATCAGGCGTTTTTCAAGGGATTAAAGATGCTTTAGGCCGTTTAGTACGTTCAACTTTTTCTCAAGAAAAAAAACAAGTAGAAGGTATTTCAATTGAAACAACTTTAGATAAAAATGTTCAATTTGCAACCCAAAATGCTTTAGAAGACTTAATGATTACCAGAAAAGCTTCTAAAGGAACAATTATTGTAATGGAAGTAAAAACAGGAAGAATTTTAGCATTAGCAAATTGGCCAACATTTGATCTTAATAATTTTGCTGAAATAACAAATTATTCTGTTTTTAGGAATTATGCTGTTGAAGAAAGATATGAACCTGGGTCAGTCATTAAGCCTTTTACAATGTTAGCTGGCTTAGACACAGGCAAGGTTACTCCTGATACAACTTATATTGATAAAGGGTATTATGAAGTTGGTGGTTATCGAGTAGAAAATTATCGAAATGAAGTATATGGAAAATCTACAATGCGTAATGTTTTGGAATTTTCTATAAATACTGGGGCAATTTTTGTTGCTCAACAAGTTGGGAATGAAGAATTAAGAAAATATTTTAGGCAATTAGGTTTTGAAGAAATTACAGGCATAGATTTACCTCGTGAAATTACAGGAGATTTATCTAATTTAGAATATCCAAAAGCAAATCCTACTTATTT
>CAYRXA010000004.1:0-6148 GCA_964428155.1 uncultured Candidatus Saccharibacteria bacterium | reverse complement strand
TGGATTAAAAAAATCGTTAATTTTAACAGCGAGTTCCATAAGTTACGGATTATTCATTGCGGGATTAATAGGAAAAATAATTAAAATTTGGTATGTGGGTGATTGAAATAAAAAATCTGACCAAAGAATTCAACAGACTGAAAGTAGTTGATGATGTTTCTTTTAAAGTTAAAAAAGGAGAAATTTTTGGTTTATTAGGTCCTAATGGAGCAGGGAAAACAACTACTATTCGAATAATGACCGGAATATTAAAGTTGACAGAAGGCGAGGTTTATATAGGTGGACATGATATTCAGAAAAATCTGATAGAGGCAAAACAGAAAATGGGAATCGTTCCTGAAATGGCAAATGCGTATACAGATCTTTCTGCTCTTCGGAATCTTTTATTAATGGGTGAATTATATGGAATAGAGAAAAGGAAAAGCCTTAAGAAAGCAGAGGGTCTATTAAAATTATTTCAATTATACGAAAAGAGAAATCAGAAGGTAAAAACTTTTTCAAAAGGAATGAAACAGAGATTGATTTTAGCGATGGCTTTAATGAATGACTCTCAAATCTTATTTCTAGACGAGCCCACGGGAGGGTTAGACGTAGAAAGCGTGAGGCTGATCAGGGGTCTTATCAGAAGGTTTAATCAAAAAGGAATCACTATTTTTTTAACTACTCATAATATTGAAGAAGCTAATTTGCTTTGCGATAGAGTGGCAATTATGAATCATGGTAAAATCATAGCTATTGATCGTCCCAAGAAACTAAAACATACTATTCAGAGTACATCCTCAATTGAAGTAGCCTTTGAAGAAATAGTAACCAAAAAAAATCTTAAATTGGAAGGAGTTACCGAGGTAAAAAAAGTAGGGGATAGCTTTAAATTGTATAGTCCAAGGACAAGGGATATTATTCCTTTGTTGGTTAAATACTCTCAGGACTCTGGTAACAAAATAATTTTTTTAAGAACCTTAGAACCTAGTTTAGAAGACGTATTTGTAAAATTAACCGGAGATAAAAAAAATGAGTAATATTTTAGAACAACTTAAAAGAGCGTTCGCTATTACAAAAAAAGACCTATCTATTTATTACTTCAGAGGACCCATAATAATTCAAGGGCTACTTATACCTGCTTTTTTATTCGTTTCCTTCTTTTTTAAAAGAGATGTATCCTTGAATTTTCTGATTCCGGGCTTGATAGGTATGGCCCTTTTTTTTGCTGTTTCCGCTATTACGCCGGTAATCGCACCCTGGGAAACAAAAATGAAAACCTTTGAAAGATTAGTATCTTCTCCTATTTCTCTCTGGGCTATTATTTTAGGGGATATTATGGCTTCAGTTTTATTTGGTCTTTTTATTACTTCCTTTGTTATTTTAATCAGTGTTTTTTTGTTAGGCGGAGAGATAATAGGCTTTTCTTTGATTCTCGGGACTTTAATAGCGGCTTTTTGTTTTTCATCCCTGGGAACCTTAATCTCGGCTTCTCCCACAGATAATCCTTCAAACATAATGCTTCTTGCCACTTTAATTAAATTCCCCCTTATTTTTATAAGTGGAGTTTTTGTGCCTATTACCGAAATCGGGAAATTTAAGATTTTATCTTTTTTATCTCCTCTGACTTATTATACCGATTTAATTAGGCATTCTATCCAAGGGACGAGCTACTTTTCTCCTTTTGTTGACCTAGTAGTTCTTTTTATTTTTACCACCTTTTTATTTATAATTTCTATAAAATGGCACGAAAAGAGTTTGGATAAAAGATTTTAAAAGACATTTAAAAGTATTTTATCTTCTTTAAAATGTCTTCGGCCGGAACTTTTTGGCAAAAGGGTTCGAACACTAGGATGGAAGGAGAGATAGAGGGACAAGAAATGGTTGTGATGGTAGACAACGAAGAGAAAGTTGCTTACACTTATATGCCGGCTCAGGGTATAGCCGTGGAGGTAGGGCTTGGTGAAGTTGAAGAAGTGCAAGAAGGTTCTCTGAAAGAACATTCCACAGAGCTTCCGGATTACAATCCGGTTATAAAGGGCAGCGAAATAATAAATGGCATGGATTGTCTTGTAGTGGGATATACTCACGAAGACGGAAATACGGGAACAATGTGGATTTGGAAAGATTATGGATTGCCTGTGAAAATAGAAACAGAAAATACGGTGATGGAGGCAGAGAATATAAGTTTTGCTGAAATTTCCGATGAAAAATTTGAGTTGCCCGAAGGTGTTGAAGTTATGGATATGAGTGTACCCGCTTTCTAGGTACTTTGATGTTAATAGTAAAAGTTAAAGATTAATGAAAAGCCGTTTATTTTAAATAGTAAACGGCTTTTTAATAAAAAGAAGAATAACTTTTAATAATTTTTAAAATAATAAAAAGTTAGCTGGTGTTTTATCTTTATCTATGGAATATTTATAAATTAGTTATATAATTAAAGCATGAAAAATATGCTTATAAAAATTTTTGCTGGGATAGCTTATATCGCTATGGTAACGGTAAATTTTTTGGCGAACAGTTTGCCGATTAATGATCGTTCTACCGGAGATATATCTGATGCCTATCCTAATCTTTTCGCACCATCCGGACTGACATTTTCAATTTGGGGATTGATTTACCTTTTGCTTGCAGGATACGTAATTTATCAATTCATTCCTTTTGGGAAAGAAAAAGATCAAAAAAAAGAGGAGCTTTTAAAAAAGATCAATATTCTTTTTATCGTCACTTCGATTGCCAACCTTTCTTGGATATTTACATGGCATTATGATTTAATCGGTTTATCGGTGATTGTTATGACGGTACTGCTCATATTTCTTATTAAGATTGCTGATATTCTCCGTGAAGAACAACTGACAGCTAAGGAAAAAATATTTATTTCTACTCCTTTTAGCGTTTATTTTGGTTGGATTACGGTGGCTGCCATTGCAAATATCACGGTATTTTTAGTAAGCATAGGTTGGAATAGATTTGACATTGCTGATTTTGTTTGGACAAGCATAATACTTTTAGTCGGAGCATTGATAGGAATTTTAAGAATGGATAAAGACAAAAACATTGCCTATGGCTTAGTTTTAATTTGGGCTTATCTCGGGATACTACTCAAACATCTTTCTGCTTCTGGTTTTAACGGACAATATCCGAGCGTTATTGTCACGGTAATCGTATGTTTAATGTTTTTTGTATTTTTTATTTGGAAAATTTTTTATAAAAAATAAATTAATAATATGTTTACAAAACTTTATCTAATCGCATTAATTATTTTTCTTGCTATAGACATGTTCTGGCTGGGTCTTGTGGCTAAAAATTTCTATAGTGGTCAAATTGGCTCTTTGATGAAGAGTGAAATCAACTGGCCAGCCGCAATTATTTTTTATCTTTTATTTGTTGTCGGTCTCGTATTTTTTGTTATCTCTCCTGCGATTGAAAAAGGTTCTTGGACTTATGCATTAGTATTCGGAGCGCTCTTCGGACTCATTACCTATGCAACTTATGATCTCACTAATCTTGCAACGCTTAAAGACTGGCCTCTTTTAGTAACGATTGTTGACTTAGCCTGGGGTGCGGTATTGGCTGCTTCGGTTTCCACTACAACATACTTTATTTCAATTAAAATTGGATTGTGAATTATTATCTAACTTTAATTTTATTTTTGTTTTTGTACATGAGCTTATGGTTCGTGGTCTCTTTGATTAAAAAGAGGAACGATGTAGCTGATGTGGCTTGGGGGTTGGGATTTGTGATTATGGCTTGGGCATCTTATTTCCTTTATAACAATTCCGGTACGAGGGGGCTGCTGGTTAATATTTTGGTGAGTGTTTGGGGATTGCGCTTGGCATGGCACATTTATTCGCGCAATAAAGGCAAGAAAGAAGATTATCGCTATTTTGCCTGGAGAGAGGAGTGGGGAAAGTGGTTTTATCTTCGCTCTTATCTTCAAGTCTACCTTTTTCAGGGTTTACTTTTGTTTTTAATTGTTTTACCTGTATTGATTATTAACAAGAATTCAGAAACAGTTTTTGGCTTTCTTGATTTTTTAGGTGTGGCGGTTTGGCTATTTGGTTTTTTCTTTGAGGCTGTTGGTGATATGCAACTTAAAAACTTTATTAAAAACAATGAGAACAAGGGGAAAATAATGGAAAGTGGTTTGTGGTCATATACTCGCCACCCAAATTATTTTGGCGAGGTCACTCAGTGGTGGGGAATTTGGATTTTAGCTCTTTCAACGCCAAATGGATTACTTGGTATTGTTGGTCCGATAACTATAACATTTTTAATTTTGAAAGTTTCTGGCATTCCTCTGCTTGAAAAGAAAATGTCAGAAAATCCTGAATTTGAAGATTACAAAAAAAGGGTGAGTATGTTTTTCCCGTTACCACCGAAAAACTAATTTTTGCGCATAACAGAGAAAGAAAATAAAGACTATTATTCTAAAATCTTTTTTAAAATTAGAATTTCTTTAAGAGCATAGAGATTAAAACCACCTTTTTGTTTAGGTGTTTTTTTGATAGAATGGGAAAATTAAAAAAGAAAATGACTAAAAAAGAAAATAATTTTGATGTTGCTGTTGTTGGTGCGGGACCAGCCGGAATGATTGCTGCAGGAAAAGCAGCAGAATTAGGCGCTAAAACTATTCTTATAGAAAAGAATAGTAAATTAGGGGTAAAACTTCTTTTGGCCGGCAAAGGCAGATGTAATATAACTAACGCAGAGTTTGATTTGAAAAGGCTGGTTAAAAATTACGGAAATAATGGAAATTTTCTTTTCCATGCTTTTTCTGTTTTTGGACCAAAAGATGTTATTAACTTTTTTGAAAAATTGGGGTTGAAAACAAAAATAGAAAGAGGGAAAAGAGTTTTTCCTGTAAGCGATCGGTCAAAAGATGTTTTGAGGACATTGACTAAGTATTTGATTAAAAACAAAGTGGAGATATCTTACAACTCAAAAGTTGTTAAAATTGATTGCCAAAATTATAAAATTAAAAAATTAATACTGGAAGGAAGAGAAATTACTGCAAAAAACTATATCCTCTGTACGGGAGGGAAATCATATCCTTTAACAGGATCTACCGGGGATGGGCTTAAGTGGGCAAGTAGTTTGGGTCATTATGTTAATAATTTGTATCTTGCTTTGGTTCCGGTAAAAATAAAAGAAAAATGGGTTAAAGAATTAAAAGGTTTGAGTTTAAAAAATATTGAAATAAGTATTTTCCAAGAAGGTAAAAAGGAAAAAACTGAATTTGGAGAATGTATTTTTACCCATTTTGGATTGAGCGGTCCCATTGTTTTGGATATGAGCAAGAAAATCGGGGAGTTATTGAAAAAGGGAGAGGTAAGATTATCTCTTGACTTAAAGCCAGCCTTGGATTTTGAAACCTTAGATAAAAGAATTCAAAGAGATTTTAAAAAATATCAAAATAAATTGTTCAGAAATTGCTTGGATGATCTTTTGCCTCGCAAGATGATTCCCGTAATTGTTAAATTATCTAATATAAATAAAGAAAAAAAGGTAAATTCAGTAACGAAAGAAGAAAGGCATACTCTGGTAAAGTTATTAAAAAACCTTGATATGACAGTATATAGTCTTTTAGGTTTTGATTCGGCCATAGTTACAAGTGGCGGAGTTTCTCTTCAAGAAATTGACCATAAAACAATGAAATCAAAAATAGTTGATAACTTATTTTTTGCCGGTGAAATCATTGATATTGATGGTCCAACCGGAGGGTTTAATCTTCAGAATTGCTGGAGTACGGGGTATTTGGCCGGTGAGAGTGCAGCAAGAAAGAGATAATAAGGTAAGATTAATCCTTCTGAGAATATTTCTCGGATTTTTTTGTGGTATAATACAAGAAAGGCCGATCAACTTATAAAACGTTTTTTAAATATGAACTTCATTTCCTACTTAAACAAAAAAATAGCCAAACTGGATTGGGTGGATATAGCTTTTATGAAAATCAGTTGTTTTGCTTTTGGAGTGTTGCTTGTCTTTTTGGTTCCGGGATTAATGAAAATCAATGTTTTATGGATTATTGTGATTTGGATACTTTTTGCAATAAGGCCGATACGCAGGTTTTTTAGATAAAGAAATTAACAGATATTATAAAAATGAAAAAAGAAATAATGGAAAAAATATCTTCTTTGATAATAGCTGCTTTTGGTCTTGTTGCTGC
>CAYRXA010000003.1:0-22049 GCA_964428155.1 uncultured Candidatus Saccharibacteria bacterium | reverse complement strand
AAGTAATTTGGAAGGATTAAGAAAGGAGTTGCAAAAAGAAAAGATTGTTTTATATTGTGGCTTTGATCCAACAGCTGACAGTCTTCATATTGGAAATCTTCTGCCAATATTAACATTAAAGCGATTTCAGGAAGCTGGTCATCAGCCGATTGCTTTAATAGGCGGTGGCACTGGTTTAATTGGGGATCCGAGTGGGAAAAAAGAAGAAAGAGTTTTAAATCCTCAAAAAACAGTAAAAAAATGGGGACTTTTATTTAAGAAACAAATAGAAAAATTATTGGATTTAAAAAAGGAAAATAATCCAGCTTTAGTAGTTGATAATTATAATTGGTTAGCTAGCATTAAAGCGATAGATTTTCTTAGAGATATTGGTAAACACTTCACAATTTCTTATATGTTAGCCAAGGATGCGGTTAAAATGCGTCTAGATAGCGGAATTTCTTTTACAGAATTTAACTACATGGT
The DNA here is from genome assembly GCA_964428155.1 of uncultured Candidatus Saccharibacteria bacterium. Classification (GTDB taxonomy): domain Bacteria; phylum Patescibacteriota; class Minisyncoccia; order UBA6257; family UBA6257; genus JAQTTC01. The sequence goes on along the minus strand of CAYRXA010000003.1, from coordinate 21,584 downwards.
TTTACAGTCACTTGATTTTTTGCGCTTATTTGAGAAATATAATTGTCAATTACAAATAGGTGGTAGTGATCAATGGGGGAATATTACAGCTGGGATAGATTTAATAAAAAAAAAGACAGAAAAAGAAGTATATGGCTTGACAATGCCTTTAGTTTCAAAAGCTAGTGGGGAGAAATTTGGTAAGACAGAATCTGGTACAATTTGGTTAGATGGTAAGAAGACTTCTCCTTATCAATTCTATCAGTTTTGGGTAAATACTGATGATCAGGATGTTATTCAGTATTTAAAATATTTTACATTTTTACCTAAAGAAAAAATAGAAAGACTTAAAGGAGGTGTTCAAAAAAGTCCAGAGAAAAGAGAGGCCCAGAAAGTTTTAGCTAGAGAAGTTACTTGTTTGGTTCATGGAGGAGAAATATCCTTGATGGCTGAAACCATTTCGCAAAAATTATTTTATGATAATTTTCAAGATTTCTCTAAAAAAGAGTTAGAGATGATTTTTAAAAATATTCCAGCAACTATTGTTCAGAAAGTAAAAAAAATTAATTTAATAGATTTATTAATTAAAACAGGAGCTTGTTCTTCCAAAAGACAAGCTAGAGAAGATATTGAGAATAAAGTGATATTTATTAATGGTAAATTATGTAAAGAGATTGACTCAGCAGTTAAGCGATCAGACTGTTTTCATAAAAAATATTTACTTATTAAGAAAGGCAAGAGGAAATATTATTTTATCTTGTGGAAATAATTGATATCTGTTAAACTTATAAAATCTAAAAGCATAAATAAAAGTAAAAAAATAAATAATAAATTAATATGAAAAAAATAAATTTATCTTTCTTGTTGATTGTTTTAATGGTTGCTGCTTTTTTGATTGGTTATGGTAGTAAAAACGGGATTTCATTAGGAATTTTTAATAATCAAAAAGCTGAAGAAATAGCTCAACAGGCCGTTGAATATATTAATCAAAACTTTTTAGCAATGAGCGAAGAAGGGGCAACTTTAGTTTCTGTGGTAGAAGAAAGTGGAGTTTATAAATTTACGATTTTAATAGAAGGACAGGAATATAATTCTTATATAACTAAGGATGGAAAAATTCTTTTCCCTGATGGAGTGCCGATGGTAATAGAAGAAACAGAAAAAGAGGCTGCGGCTGAAACAATGACTTGTGAAGATTTAGATAAAAGCAATGAACCAATCATAGAAGCTTTTGTTGTCAGTCAGTGTCCTTTTGGAACTCAAATGCAAAGGATTTTAAATGAAATTGTTAAGAATATTCCAGAAATAGATAATTATATTGCAGTAAAATATATGGGAGAAATTCAAGATGGAAAAATTATAGCAATGCACGGAGATGAAGAAGCTCAGGAAAATTTAAGACAAATTTGTATTAGAGAAGAACAAAAAGATAAATACTGGAATTATATTGATTGCTATATTAAGGAAGGTCAATCAGAACAATGTTTAACATCTGCTTTAATAGATAAAGCTGTGTTAAGCCAATGTATGGAAAATACATCAAGAGGATTAAAATATGCTCAAAAAGATTTTGATTCTGAGAGTGAATATGAAGTTACTGGATCCCCAACATTAATTCTTAATAAGAAAAATGTTAGTGAATTTGATTTTGGTGGGAGAACAGCTGAGGCAGTGAAGACATTAATTTGTTGTGGTTTTAATTCCCCGCCAGCATTTTGTGATAAGGAGCTAACAAAAGATTCAGCAGAGGCAGGTTTTTCTCCTGTTTATAGCTCAGGAAGTGCTACCGGAGGAAATATGAGTTGTGATTAGTAAAATTATTTTTTAATGACAAGGCAGAGATTATTTTTAGCAATTATTGTTTTTATACTGTCAGTATTTTTGATTGGACAAGGTAAGGATCTAAATAATCTTAATGTTTCTTGCGGAGAAGAGGGTTTAAAAAATTTAGAAATTAAGAAAATAGAAATTTTAGGCAATCCCGAGGCATCAGTTTTAATTGAGGTTTACTCTGATTATAAAGATGCCTTCGGGGCTCGATATTTTAGAGAGACAATTATGCCGATTATTGACGAATATGTTAATACTGGTAAAGCTCGTTTAGCTTATTATAATTTAGCTTTTGAAGGGCAAAGCTCTCAAGTAGCAGCAGAAGCAGCACATTGTGCTAATGATCAAGGAAAGTTTTGGGAGTATCAACAAGAAATCTTTAGTGAAGATTGTCAGAATCAAAAAGAAATAGATATTTATAATATAGAAAATTTACAAAATATTGCTAAAAAAATAGAGCTAGATATATGTGAATTTAGGGCTTGCTTGGATTCAGGAAAATATACAGAATTAGTTAAAGAGAAAACGCGGCAAGGATTTATTGAAAAAGATATTAATAATACTTTAACAACGTTCTTGAATGATAAAAAGATTGTTGATGAACAAGGGCAAAGTTTAGGAGCGATGTCTTATAATCAATTAAAAGAAAAAATTAAAATATTTATTCAATAACAATATGACGATTAAAATTTATTCAACGCCAATGTGCCCTTGGTGTAATGTGGCCAAAGATTTTTTTACTTCTCTTAAAATATCATTTGAAGAAATTGATGTGAGTGCTGATGAAAAAGCAGCCCAATTAATGATAGAAAAAAGCGGTCAAATGGGGGTTCCAGTGATAGAAATTGATGATAAAATTGTGGTTGGTTTCAATAAGCCTCTTTTAGAAGAAATTTTAGGACTTAATAAAGATGAAGATAAAAAAAAGAACATAAACAGCGCATAATTCTAGCGCTGTTTTTGGATAGTTGGATTTTTTATGTTATAATTTAGTGAATGGTAAAGAAAATTCTCTATTCATTAATTCTGCTTTTAGTTATTGCTGGGTTGATTCTTTGGAGTATTCCTTTAGGTTTTTAGTGCTTCTTTAGGCCTTTTTGTTTCAAAAGAAAATCCAGCGGCTATTTATAAAGAATAAATTTTTAAATATATGCGAATTGCTATTAATGGCTTTGGGAGAATTGGAAGATCTTTTTTCCGCCTAGCCTTTAAAGACTCAAAAATAAATATTGTTGCCATTAATGACTTAGCTGATTTAGATAACCTAGCTTATCTTTTAAAACATGATACAGTCTATGGCAAATATGAAAAAGATGTTAAAAGTAATTTTAGAGAAACAAAAGGAGAATTAGTTGTTGAAGGACAAAAAATTCTTTTTTTTCAAGAAAAGGATCCTAAAAAATTACCTTGGAAAGATTTAAAAATAGATTTAGTAGTTGAAGCAACAGGGGCTTTTAGTGATTATCTTAAAGCTAGGGACCATATTAAAGCAGGAGCAAAAAAGGTAGTTATTACTGCTCCGGTGAAAGAAGCAGAAGGGAAAGAAGGAAGAACAGTTTTATTAGGAATTAACGACGAAGAATTAAATCAATTTGATATTGTTTCTAATGGTTCTTGTACTACAAATGCAGTGGCACCAGTGATAAAAGTTTTAGAAGAGAGTATTGGAGTCAATAAAGCTGTTTTAAACACTGTTCATGCTTATACTTCTACTCAACGTTCTGTAGACGGTCCTAATAAAAGTGATTGGCGACGAGGACGAGCAGCAAGTCAAAACATTATTCCTTCTACTACAGGAGCTGCAAAATGCGTTACAAAAGTTATAAAAAATTTAGAAGATAAATTTGATGGAATTGCTTTGAGGGTCCCAGTTGTTTGTGGTTCTATTGCTGATATTACTTTTGTTTCTAAAAAGCTTACTTCAGTAGATGAAATTAATGAAATTTTTAAGAAAGCAGTACAAGAAAAAAAATGGAAAGGGGTTTTAGAAATAGCTAGCGAATCTTTAGTTTCATCAGATATAATAGGCACTTTAGCGCCAGCCATTATAGACTTAGGTTTTACTAAAGTGGTTGATAAAGATTTAGTGAAAGTCTTAGTTTGGTATGATAATGAATGGGCTTATTCTTCAACTTTATTACAGCAGATTAAAAAATTATAATTAATTCTTATGTTGTATATAGGGGCAGATCATCGAGGATATAATTTAAAAGAAGAAATTAAAAAGTTTTTAGAAGAGAAAAAAATTAAATTTAATGATTTAGGTAATTTAAAGTGTGACCAAAATGATGATTACCCAGATTTTGCAAAAAAAGTGGCTTTAGAGATATCGTCTGATGATAAAAATAAAGGAATTCTTATTTGTGGCTCAGGAGTTGGGATGAGCATTGCTGCTAATAAAGCAAAAGGCGTTAGAGCAGGCCTTTGTCTTTCCAGTTATATGGCAAAAGAGGCAAAAAAAGCAATTGATATTAATGTTTTATGTTTAGCAGCTGATTTAACAGATCCTAATACAGCTAAAACTATAGTTCGTGATTGGTTAGAGACTAATTTTAAAGAGGAAGAAAGATATCTTAGAAGGGTAAAAAAAATTAATCAATTGGTTTAAAATTAAACTTTTATTTATTATTGTGGTTAAACTTATTCCAGTTATTAACACTAAAACAACTCAAAAACTTAAAGAAAGAATTCATTTACTTCGTGATTTTAAGAATATTTTTCAACTTGATATTGCTGATGGCAAGTTTACTTCGTGGAAAACTTGGAATGGTCCAGAAGTTTTAAAAAAAATCAAAAAAATAGATAGGAAATTTGAGCTGCATTTAATGGTTCATAATCCTGAACAAGTTTTACCTTATTGGCTGGAAGTTTTACCAAAAAGAGTTATTATCCACCATGAAGCAATTAAAGATTTTTCTTTGCTTCATGATCTTTGTCAGAAAAATGAGACAGAATTAGCTATAGCGATTAATCCAGAAACTCCTTTTGAAGATATTAATCAATATTTAGACAGAATTTCTTTTATTACTTTTTTGGGAGTTTCTCCTGGTCCTTCAGGGCAAAATTTTCAATGGTTTGTTCTAAATAGAATAATTAGATTAAAGAAAGAATATCCAAAAATTTTATGTGAATTAGATGGAGGAATAAATGAAGAAAATATAGAAAAAGTGAGAGATTCAGGCGTGGATTTTGTTGCTATTGGCTCAGCCATTTTTGAATCAGCAGATCCATTAGAAAAAATATCTTATTTTCAGAAAATTTTAAAAACTTCTTAAAGCAAACTTTTGCAATTAATCTCCTTGCTTTTTAAGAGATTTTCCGCTAGAATAAGCAAGAATAATATGGAAAAATTAATATTACAAGCAAAAAAAAGAACCATTTTTGGTAAAAAGAATAAAGGCCTTAGAGAAAAAGGCTTTATTCCAGCTGTTCTTTATGGTAAAAAAATCGAAACACTTCCTTTAGAAGTAAAGGCTCAAGATTTTAATAGTATTTACAAAAAATCAGGTGATACCAATATCATTGATTTAGTTTTTGAAGATCAAGGCAAAGAGCAAGTAAAGAATGTTTTAGTTCAAGATATTAGTAATCATTTTTTAAATGGTTTGCCAATGCATATCGATTTTTATGAAGTGGAAATGGATAAATTAATAAAAGCTCATATTCCAATAGTCTTTACTGGAGAATCTCCAGCAGTTAATAAAGGAGGTATTTTAATTAAATCAATGAATGAAGTTGAGGTAGAGGCTTTGCCAAAAGACTTGCCTCATGAAATTCCAGTAGATATTTCTGTACTTACTGATTTTGATCAAACTATTTATATTCAAGACATTAATTTTTCTGACAAAATAAAAGTTTTGGTTGATCAAAATACACCAATAGCAAGTATTAGCGAGCCTATTTCAGAAGAAGAATTAGAGAAGGAATTAGGCGAAGCAAAATCTGTAGAAGAAGTTGAAGTGGCAGGTGAAGACAAAGAAAGTCAAGATGAAGAATCTAAAGAAGAAACAAAAGAACAGAAGGAAGAAAAGAAAGAAGGAGAAAGTGAAGAAGGCTCTTCAAAATAGATTTTTATATATTAAGAATAAATGATTATAAAATCAGTTTCTAGAAAAAAGGTTAGAGATATTTGTTCTTCTCTTAAAGAAGAGATAAAACCTGAAAAGAAAAAAAGGTGTATTTCTTTTTTTTCTCTCTGGAGAAAAAAAGTAGTTCAACAAAAAGTTCTTTCTTTAGCAATTTTATTTTTCGTTTTGTTTTCAATTGCTCAAAACAGCGTAATGGCGCCTATCTTTTTTCAATCAAGAGAGGCCGAAGCTCTTTATGACGAAGAAAGAGCAAGGCTACAAAAAGAATTAGAGGCTGTTGAAAAAGAAATAGCTCAATATGAAAAATTGGTAGCAACTACTCAGCAAGAGAAAGAAACTCTTCAAAGAAAAATTAATGAATTAAAAAATAAAGCTGGACAAATAAATCTTCAAATTAAATCTACGAATCTTAATCTTGAATATTTGAATGTGAGAATTGATGAAACAACAACTTCTATTTTTAAAACAACAGATAAAATTAATGCTACAAGGGACAATTTATCTAATTTACTTCAATCTTTTTCTCAATTAAACCAAACTTCTCTTCTTGAAATATTACTTGGTTCAGGAACGATAAGTGATTTTTTTGATTATTCTAATGCTCTTCACAGTATCCAAGAAAAAGTTCTTGAAAATATTGAGGAGCTTGAAGAATTAAAAATTACTTTAAATAATCAAAATCAAGTATTGTCTAGTGATAAGGAAGAAAATCAAAGAATGTTAGCAATGCAAATGTTACAGCAACAAGAATTAGAAGCTACAAAAAATGAACAAGCAAGCCTTTTAAGTGTTACTCAAGGCAATGAATCTCGATACCAGCAAATGTTAGCAGAATCAAAGCAAAGGGCGACAGAAATTAAAGGCAGGATTTATCAATTAATGGGAGTCCAGACTCAAGTAACTTTTGGAGAAGCTTTAGAAATTGCTAATTGGGTAAGCAGTCGCACAGGAGTAAGGCCAGCCTTTCTTTTGGCAATTTTAACTCAAGAATCAAATTTGGGACAAAACGTAGGAACTTGTAATAGGCCAGGGGATCCTCCGTATAAAAGTTACCGAGTTATCATGAAACCTGATAGAGATCAAACTCCTTTTCTTCAAGTTTGTAATGAATTAGGCTTGGATCCTGAAACAACTCCAGTTTCTTGTCCAATGTATCAAGGAGGACAACAAATTGGTTGGGGAGGAGCAATGGGTCCAGCTCAATTTATTCCTTCAACTTGGATGATGTACAAAGACGAAGTATCTAAAATTACAGGTAATTATCCTTCTAATCCCTGGGACATTAGAGATGCTTTTGTTGCTGCTGCTTTGTATGTTGCAAGATGGGGAGCTACCCAACAAACAAGAGACGCTGAATGGCGTGCGGCTATGATTTATTTTTCTGGCAGCACAAACACAAGATATCGTTTTTATGGTGACAGGGTTATGGCGATAGCTGATAGCTATGAAAAAGACATATCCTATCTTCAGAGTGTTGTTAAACAATAATTTTTTATTTATGATTCAATGTTATTTTTGTCTTCAAAATAAAGAAGATATAGACTATAAAGATGTTGATACTTTAAAGCGCTTTATTTCAAGCCAGATGAAGATTTACCCTCAAAGGAAAACTAATTTATGCGCTAAGCATCAACGTTTATTAAAAAAAGCAATTAAAAGAGCCCGAGTAGCAGGGTTACTTCCTTTTGTTAATTATTAAAGCTTGTAATGGATAATGATGAGAAACAATTTTATTCACCTAATGGGGAATTATTTACTTACAAAGAGCTTTTAAAAGAAGTGCTTTTTTATATCAAGACTGATCCTCAAGAACAATATAAAGTTGTGATTGGAACAGATTCTGCTAATCATGGAACAACTGATTTTGTAAGTGCTATAGTAGTTTATCGTGTAGGGCATGGTGGAAGATTTTTTTGGAGACGAATTAATCAAAAAAAAATAAATAGTTTGAGAGAAAGAATCTATCAAGAAGTAATGATGTCTTTGAAATTAGCTGAAGAAGTTTTGCTTAACTTATCAAAAAACAAGGATATTGTTTTTGATTTTGAGGTTCATGTAGATATTGGTAGCCAAGGGGAGACTAAAAATATGCTTCAGGAAATAATGGGGATGGTAAGGGGATTAGGTTTTCAAATTAAAACAAAGCCTGAATCTTATGGAGCTTCGAAAGTGGCAGACAGGTACACTTAAAAAGTGAAAAATAATAATGAAAAACGGGGGGCTTTATTGTTAAGCCCTTTTTATGTTAAAATATATCAATGGCAAAGAAGAAAAAAAACAAATTTAGAATTAATTTTTTAGGAGCAGGAAAGAATTTTTTTAGAAAAATTATTCCTGAAGATACTTTAAATACAGAAGTTAAAAATAGTCTTTTTGCTATTCTTTTTTTAGTTTTGTCTTTGATTTTTGTATTAAGTGCTTTTAATTTAGCTGGTCCTTTTGGTAGGATTCTTCTTAAGATATTTAATTATCTCTTGGGTTGGGGTTATTTTATTCTTCCTTTTTTGTTAATTTTAATATCTTTTAATTTTCTACGTTCTCTCACAGAAAAAATTAATTTGAATATATTTACTTTTTTTGGTTGTTTTCTTATTCTTTTATCGATTTTGTCTATATCAGAAGTTTTTATTCAAGATAAAGGAGGTTTAGTTGGGTCATTTGGGGGTTTATTAGAGAGTTATTTAGGGTTATGGGCAACTTTGATTATTTATATAGCTGTTTTAATATCAGGTTTTTTGTTGGTTTTAAATGTTCCATTGAAATTTTTTTCAAAAACAGAGAAAGAAGATACAGAGACTTCTCCTGTGTTTGAGTCAGAAGAAATGTCTCGCGATGAAGAAGCAATAGAAAGAGAACCTTTAGAAAAAGAAGAAAAGAAAGAAAAAGATTTAAAAGAAATTGAAAAAGCTAAAGAAGAAAAGATAGTTACTAATTTTATAAAATCGAATAATAAGTATAAATTTCCTTCTTTAAATTTGCTTGATACAGAATATTCTCGTCCCCGCGTTGGTGATATTAAAGTCAATGCAAATATTATTAAAAGAACTTTACAAAGCTTTGGAATAGAGGTTGAGATGGGTGAAGTTAATGTTGGGCCAACAGTAACTCAATATACTCTTAAACCAGCTGAAGGAGTAAAGCTTTCTAATATTACTGCTCTTCAGAATGATTTGTCATTAGCCTTAGCTGCTCATCCTTTAAGAATTGAAGCTCCGATTCCTGGCAGGTCTTTAGTTGGGGTTGAGGTGCCTAATAAATATATTTCTTTGGTAAGGTTGGGTAGTTTGCTTAAAGAAGCTGATTTTCAAAAAACAGCTTCTCCTCTATCGTTTGTTTTAGGGAGAAATGTGAAAGGTGAAGCATTATTAGCTAATTTAAGTAAAATGCCTCATCTTTTAATAGCTGGAGCCACTGGAGCAGGAAAATCAGTTTGTATTCATAGTATTCTTACGTCCTTTTTGTTTAAAAACTCTCCAGAAACATTGAGGTTAATTTTAATAGATCCAAAGAGGGTGGAGCTTTCTTGTTATAATGGAATCAATCATTTGATAACCCCAGTGGTTACTGATTATAAAAAAGTTCTTCCAATTCTTCGATGGTCAGTAAATGAAATGGAAAGGAGATATGAATTACTTTCTGATTATCAATCAAGAGATATTGAAAGTTTTAATTCTAAAATGGTTTCAAAAAAAGAGCCTATTTTGCCCTATATAGTTATTTTTATTGATGAACTAGCTGATTTGATGGTACGTTATGGTCGTGATCTTGAAACTTTAATTATTAAAATTGCTCAAATGGCCAGAGCAACAGGAATTCATCTTGTTTTGTCTACTCAGAGGCCTTCAGTCGAAGTTATTACTGGTTTAATTAAAGCCAATATTACATCCCGAATTGCTTTTCAAGTAGCTTCTCAAGTTGATTCAAGAACTATTTTAGATATGGGAGGAGCAGAAAAACTTTTAGGTAGTGGGGACATGCTTTATTTAGCCTCAGATTCTTCAAAGCCTCGCAGAATTCAAAGTGCTTATGTTTCAGAAAAAGAAGTTAATAAATTGATAAACTTTATTAAAGAGGTTAATCTTGAATCTGAAGAAGAAAATGGTTTAGCCGAGGATTTAGAAGGATTTGTTGAATCCTCATCATCACCTAAGGAGCTAGATTTAGAAAAATGGGATAAATCATCAGAGGATGAATTGTACCCAGAGGCTTATGAAATAGTGGTAAAAGCAGGAAAAGCATCAGCTTCATTGTTGCAGAGAAGATTAAGAATCGGTTATTCAAGAGCTGCTCGTCTTCTCGATCTTTTGGAAGAGAATGAGATTGTGGGCCCAGTTGATGGTGCTAAACCAAGAGAAGTTTTTATTAAGGAAAAAGAAGAAAATAATTATGGCAATTAAAGATTTTTCTCAAGGAAAAAAGGAGGAAAGTTTATCGTGTGGGGGATTTTTAAAACAATCACGGTTAGAGCAGGGTTATAGTATAGAAAAAGTGTCTGAAGAAACAAAAATCCTATCTTCAATTATAAAAAGCCTGGAAGAAGATTGCTATGAGAATTTACCACCCCCAGTTTATTTAAAAGGAGTGATTATAAAATATGCTCATTTTTTAAAATTAGATACAGAGAAAATTATAAATCTTTACCAAAGAAGCAATGGAAGGAATTTATTTTCCGGAAAAAATGATATTCCTCCTAAAAATAGATTTTTTATTAATCAACCTAAAATATTCTTGTTTATAAAAAACTTTATTCCTAGATTTTTTAGATTTCTTTTTTGGGGCTTAATATTATTATATTTTTTATATGAAGCAAGCTTTTTTATTTTACCAGCTAAAATTATTCTTTATTCTCCTTCTGCTGATTTTACAACTGATCAACGAGAACTTGAAATATCTGGTAAAGTGATTCGAGGGAAGATGCTTTTTATTAAAGACCAAGAAATTTCTTTTCAAGATAACGGTGTCTTTAGAGATAAAATCATTCTTAGTCCAGGGCTTAATAATATTGAATTTAAGGCTATAAATGCTTTAAATCATCATACTTTAATAACTCGTCAGGTTATTTACTCTCCTTTTGCAGAATGATCATGTTCGCTATTTGAATTTTTTTATTGCGGAATCGTTCAATAACTGTTAATATAATTTTTATATGGCTAAAAATCCTTTAAACAACAAGAAAAATAAATTAACTGATCCTAAAGAAGGTATTTTAGAGCAAACTTTGAAAAATCTTCAAGAAAAATTTGGAGAAGGCGCAATAATGAAGCTAGGAGGAGTAAAAAAAGTAAATGTTGACGTTATCCCAACTGGCTCACCTTCTTTAGATTTGGCTTTAGGGGTTGGAGGAATTCCTCGAGGGAGAATTACTGAAATTTATGGTGCAGAATCTTCAGGAAAAACAACATTAGTTCTTCATATTGTTGCTGAGGTTCAAAAAAAAGGAGGTAAAGCAGCTTTTATTGATTCAGAACATGCTTTAGACCCTGAGTATGCTCAAAAAATCGGAGTTAAAGTAAAAGAATTGTTAATATCGCAGCCTGATAATGGAGAGCAAGCTTTAGATATTGTAGAGTCTTTGGTTCGTTCAGGAGTAATAAATTTAATTATTGTTGATTCAGTTGCTGCTTTAACTCCTCAAGCTGAAATTGAAGGAGAAATGGGGGATCAGACAATCGGTCTTCAAGCTCGCTTGATGAGCAGGGCTTTAAGAAAATTAACAGCTATTTCTTCGAGGACAAATACAGCTATTATCTTTACAAATCAAACAAGGATGCAGATAGGAATGATGATGTTTGGTAATCCAACAACTACTCCTGGGGGGAAAGCATTAAAGTTTTATAGCTCAGTGAGAATTGAATTAAAAAGGCGCGCCCAAATTAAAAAAGGAGAGGAAATTATTGGTTCTCGTATTAAAGCAAAAGTGGTAAAAAATAAAGTTGCTCCTCCTTTCCGAGAATCAGAGTTTGATATTCTTTATAATGAAGGAATTTCTTATAGTGGAGATCTTCTAAATTTAGCAGTAAAAAAGGAGATTGTTAAAAAATCAGGAATGACTTATAGTTTTGGTGAGACAAAATTAGGAGCAGGTTTTGAAACCGCAAGAGCTTTTCTAAAAGAAAACCCTAAAATAGCAAAAGAGTTGTGGCAACAAATTATAAAAAATTAAATTAATTAAAAATATAAGATTATGGAAAATAAAAATAATTATGAATTATCTTTTTGGCTTTCTTCTGACTTAGATGAAAAGGAAGCAGAAAAAAAATTTAGCGATTTGTTAAAAGAATTAAAAAAGCTAGGTTCATTAATTAATGTTTCTCAATTACCTCAGCTAAAACCATTGGCTTATCCGATTAAAAAAGAAAAAAAATTTTACGAGAATGCTTATTTTGGATTTATTCAATTTAGCTTAGAAAAAAACTTAATTATTCCTTTTAAAAAAAGCCTTCATCTTAATAATGAAATTATTCGTTTTTTAATTATTCACAAAGAAATTAAGGAAAAAATTAAAATTCCTTCAGGCTTTTTTAAAAAATCCTCTTCAAGTAAGATTAAAAAAGAAGAAATAAAAAGCAAAGAGCAAGAAGAAAAACCAGGAAAAGAAATCAGCTTAGAAGAATTAGATGAAAAATTAAACGAAATTCTTAAAAAATAAACGGTTGGGTTGGTCGAGAATTAAAAATAATTTGTTAATTGATAAAAATTAATTAACGAAAATAAAATCATGAATTTAAATAAAGTTTTTATTATAGGAAATCTTACTAGAGATGTTGAGCTTCGCAATACTCCATCAGGTCAATCAGTGGCTAATTTTGGAGTGGCTACTAATCGAGTTTGGGTAAATGCTAGTGGTCAGAAACAACAAGAAGTAGAATTTCATAATATTGTTGTTTGGGGGAAAATGGCTGAACTTTGCAATCAATATCTTGCTAAGGGGCGATTAGTCTTTGTTGAAGGAAGAATAAAAACAAGAAGTTGGGTTGATGCTAATGAGCAAAAAAGAACAAAAACAGAGATTATTTCTGAGAATATAAATTTTGGGCCAAGAAGAGTTCAAGAAGGAGAAGAGAAATTTAAAATGCCTCCAGAGGAGACAGAGGCAAGTGTTGAGGATCTTCCTGTTTTGGAAGAAGATTCAGATAATGTTAGTTCTGATGATATTCCTTTTTAAATGATTTAATTATCTCGTCCAATTTTTCTCCTTTTAATGTTTCTTCGATGTTATGCCAAGATTTCTTTATACGATGATCTGTAATACGATCTTGAGGAAAATTGTAAGTACGAATTTTTTCTGATCTCTCGGCGCTGCCTATTTGGCTGCGCCTTTCTTTTTCCGCTTCTCCTATTATTTGAGCTTCTTTAATATTAAAAAGTTTGTTTTTAAGTATTTCAAGAGCTTTTTCTCTGTTTTGGTTTTGATGTCTTTCGCTTTGACAAGAAATTATCAAACCAGTGGGTTTGTGACAAAGACGGACAGCAGTTTCTACTTTATTTACATTTTGGCCTCCAGGACCAGAAGAACGAAAAAATGTTTCTTCTATTTCGTCAGGCTTTATTTCTATTTTGACATTTTTTGATTGAGGTAAGATAGCTACGGTAGCTGTAGAAGTATGAATCCTTCCTGATTTTTCAGTGGCAGGGATTCTTTGAACACGATGAACGCCAGCTTCTTGATTAAGATTTTCAAAAGCCTCCTGGCTTTGGATTTCCATGATACCTTCTTTTAACCCTCCAAGAGATGTTTCATTGGTATTAATAATTTTTACAGGCCAATTCTGATTAATGGCATAGCGATGATACATGGTAAATAAGTCTTGAGCAAATAATGAAGCTTCTTCTCCTCCGGTTCCAGCCCTTATCTCAATAACAATGCCTTTAATATTGGTATTTGTCTCGTTATTTTCAAGGCTTTCTTTTTCCTGATTTTGCAAAATTCTTTCTTTTAATTGTTCGTTCTTTTTTAGTTCTTCTTCAGCTAAAGCTACAAGATCTTCATCAGTTGTCTCTGATAAGATTTCTTGAGCTTCTTTTATTTTTTTCTCTATTTTATTAAGCTCTTTTTTTATGCTAAGCTCTGTTTCGATTTTTTTAAGCTGTCGAGAAGCTTCTTCAAAGTTGCTTTTATCTGAAAGAAACTCAGGATTACTGAGTTTCTTTAAAAGTATTTCTTTTTCTTTTTGTAGTCCTTCGAGATCCATTCTTTTTGTAATCTTTCAAGGTTTATTATTTACCTTCTTTTTCTTTGCTCTCAAGTTTCTTTTTGGGCGCCTTAGCTGATGTTTTAGTTTTTTTAAGAACAGGTTTTTTAGATTTCAAATCATCTGTTTTTTGAAGACGTTTTTTAAATCTTTGAACTCGTCCAGTAGTATCAACTAGTTTCTTTTGGCCAGTATAAAAAGGATGGCATTGAGAACAAATCTCAACTTCTATGTTTTCAGCAGTAGAGCCAATAGAAAATTTAGCTCCGCAAGCACAAATTGCAGTTGCTTTTTTATAGTACTGAGGATGAATTTCTTTTTTCATAGTAAAGCTATAATATCAGAAAATGTTTAAAAAATCAATAAAGATTTGATTTATTAAACTTGCTTTATTGTAATAAGTTTAATAAAAAGAGCCAAGGGTTGACATTATTTTTTAATGGTGATACTATTAAGGCAGTTCTCTGTTTTATAGAGGACGGGCCCCACCAGAACACTACGGTTTTAAAATCGTAGTGTTTTTTATAGAAATCGTTAAATTTCCTTGATTCTCTCTTCTTTTTATGGTAGATTAAGAAACACAATATGACAGAAGATAAAAAACAACAATTAATAGAGCAAGAAGAGATTAATGATGGCCAAGAGAGTGAATTAATGGCAATGAAAAAAGCTGGTTTGCAATTTGGGCATAAAAAAACCTATAATCATCCTCAGGCTGGTTATTTTACTATTAAGTCATCCACAGAGCTTTCTTTAATTGATTTGAATGAAACGATAAAAGGGCTGAAATCAGCTTTAAATTTTATTAAAGAAGTTGTAGAGAATAAAGGAACAATTCTTTTTGTGGGTACTGTTGGAGGAGCTAAAGAAGGTATTCAAAATATATGTCAAAAATATGGCTTGCCATATGTTACTAATCGTTGGTTAGGAGGAACTTTGACAAATTTTCAAACATTAAATGAAAGAATAAAATATTTAGAAGAGCTTGAAGAAAAAAAGAAAACAGGTGATTGGAATAAATATACTAAACAAGAACAAAGAAAAATGGAGGAAGAGATGTTAAAATTAGAAGAAAAATTTATTGGTTTGAAACAAATGTCTCGTTTGCCAGATGCTTTGTTTATAATAGATCCGAAAACGCATGATACAGCAGTAAAAGAAGCCAAGAAAAAGGGAATTCCTATAATATCAGTTTTAGATACTGACGATGACCCAACAGAAATAGACTATTCAATTCCTGCAAATGATAGTGCAAAATCTTCAATTCAATATATTTTAAATAAAATTGATCAAGTTCTAGATCAAACAATAAATAACAAAAAACAATAAATCAATGGCGAAAATTGAAGATGTTCAAAAATTAAGAGAGCAAACCCAGGCTCCAGTAATGGAATGTAAGAAAGCTTTAGAAGAAGCTAAAGGAGATCTTGATAAAGCTGGTCAAATTTTAAAGAAAAAAGGTGAATTAAGGGCAGCAAAAAAAGAAAATAGTAGTACGAAAAGTGGAGTAGTAGAAGCCTATATTCATTCTAATCATCGTGTTGGAGCTTTAATAGAATTACGATGTGAAACTGATTTTGTAGCTAATAATGAAGAATTTAAGAAATTAGCTTATGATTTAGCAATGCATATTACTGCTTTGAGTCCTAAGTATGTTTCTTATGATGAAGTCCCTAAAAAGATTATTGAAGAAAAAGAAAAAGAATATACAGAAGAATTAAAAGGAAGTAATAAACCACCTGAAATTACAGAGAAAATAATAAAAGGCAAATTAGATAAAGAATTTCAAGAAATTTGTTTAGATAAACAAGCTTTTGTTAAAGACGAAACAAAAGATATAGGGCAATTAATTAAAGAGGCTACTGCCAAATTTGGTGAAAAAATAGAAGTTAATCGATTTATTCGTTTTCAAATTTAATATGTTTAATATTTTACCTCCTCTTTTGATCATTTTAGGAGTTACTGGATTAATCTATATATTCCAATATTGCCAAGGGAAAGAAAAGGAAAATATATATAATGATTTAGAAATTGAGAAAATTGAAAACAAAAAAAGAAAATTTTTAGAAAAGTTTTATAGAATTTTTAATAAAAAGAATTATCAAAAAACTGGTGATTGTTTGTTTGCTTTTACTGAGAAAGTTTTAGTTCGTTCTCGAATAATAGTTTTAAGAATCGATAGAACAATTTTTAGAAATTTAACAAAAATTAGAATAAGAAAAAACATTCCAGAGATAGAAGAAGGAAAACAAAATGGTATTATTGGAGTCGTTTCTGAAGATAAGCTTATAGGTGACAATACAGATGTTTCTCATCTCCTAGACACAATTCAAGAAGAAAAAAACTTATTGAAAAAACTCAGAACCCATCCTGATGATCTAGCAGTTCTTAAAAATTTAGCTCGAATATATCTTTGGCGAAAGGATTTTTCTTCTGCTCGTTGGGCTTTGCTTCAAGCATTTCGATTAGATAGAGAAGATAATGTTGTGCAGGATTTGTTGTTAGAATTATATGAAAAAAGAGGTGGCACAAGGTAGTTAAAATATTGCCGAGGTAGCTCAATGGCAGAGCAACGGTTTTGTAAACCGTAGGTTGGGGGTTCGAATCCTCTCCTCGGCTCATTGGTTGGGCAGGTGGCAGAGTGGACAATTGCACGAGACTGTAAATCTCGCGGCCTTAGGCCTCCATAGGTTCGAATCCTATCCTGCCCACCATTAAGAAAATATTGAGGCCAAAGTAGTTCAGTGGTAGAACATCCCCTTGGTAAGGGGAAGGTCGAGGGTTCAATTCCCTCCTTTGGCTCTGTCAAGATGCATATAATAAATAAAAAGTATAGTTATGAAAAAAGAATATATAGTAAAATTACAATGCACAGATTGCAAACGTATTAATTATTACACTCGTCGCAACAAAAAAACTGTTGAGCGTAAATTAGAGTTAAAAAGATATTGTCCTTGGTGTAAAAAGCATACAATTCATAAAGAAGGCAAGAAATAATATTTTTTTATTTTCTTGTTAGGGGCATGGTGAAATGGCTATCATAGAGATCTCCAAAATCTTTGTTCCAGGTTCGAATCCTGGTGCCCCTGCACTAGAGGATTTTGAGAGTACAAAACCTCAAAATCCCTCTTCTTTACTACATTTTTAGAGGTTCGAACATAGTTATTTATCTTCTTAACCTCTGGAGCCGCTTTTTCTACTAGGAGAAGCGGTTTTTGTATTAAAATAGAGAGATTTTGGTCTTTTAAGACTGGGTTCGAACCTAAGTTCAAAAGTATCTGTTGTTTTTCTTTAGGTGTGCCTGATTCAAATTTAGACTTGGCTTCTTTAGCAAAATTAAAAACATTTTCTGCTTTTTCTATCCATTTATTAATTCGTTTGTCAGTATCATTTAAGAGTTCTTGGAAATGTAATTTTTCTTGTTGTAATTCTAATTTCTTTTTAGTAAATTCTTCCTCATTAATTTCATTGTTGATCCTCATTTCTAATAATTGATCTATTTTATTAATACTATTGTTGTATGCCTTCTTTTGACTTTCTAATATTTTGGTTCGGTCTTGTATTTCTTTTTGGCTCTCTATTTTCAATTGTTCTATTGCCCAATCATAAAATTCTATTGGAATTTCTATTTTTTCTAATAAAGTTAAGATTTGTTTTTCTAGCTTTTTTTCTTCTATATATTTTTGAGAACAATGTTTTTTCCTTTTAGTGCAACGATAATAAATATAGTGGTGTACGTTACCATTTTTTTGTTTTTTAATATGCTCTTCTGCTGTTATCATAGATCCGCACTCTCCGCATCTAATTAATCCTGTAAAAGCGAAGGAATGTTTTTTAGTTCTAGGTCTCCCTCTTTTTCCTAATAATATCTGGACATTATCATATTCTTGTTCAGTAATCATTGGCTCGTGCTTTCCGTGATACCAATTACCGCTACCTAAAGGAAGCTCAAAATCACCATAATAAAATGGATCAGTAAATATTCGGTATATATTACTTCTCGACATGGGGTTTTTGTCTTTATTTCGTAGCCCCCATTCATTAGTAGCAATTTCTAATATTTTTGGTGGTGAGTATCCTCCAGCAAGCATTAAATTAAACATTTTTCTTACCAAATCAAATCTTTCAGAATCTTTTATGATAGCTTTTTCGGCCTGCTTAACAGGGTTATTCAGGTAACCAATTGGCACAGAACGGGGGTACCATCCTTGTTCTGCTTTTGTTTTTAACCCTCTTTTAACATTTTGGCTTAAATCTCTAATAAATTGATTAGCCATTCCGAATTCTACACTCATCATCAAAACATTATCATTTGAATAATAGTTTCTTTCATAAGTTTGAATGTGTTTAATGATTCCTGTTTGTAACATCCAACTTATTGTGCCTCCGTCAACAGGGTTTCTTGCTAATCTATCTAGCTTCCAACAGATTATTCCTTGGGCCTCTCCATTTGAAATTTTTTCTATCATTTTATTAAAAACAGGTCGGCCAGGCCCTTTTGCTGATTGAGATTCAGTTAATGCGTCTATTATTTCTAGCCCATCCTTTTGAGCTAATTCTTTTAACACTTTTTTTTGTGATTCGATGGAAGCTACTTGGCGATCTTCTGATTCGCTTGATTTACGGGCATAAAGAATATATTTAATTTTTGGTACTATTTGTTGCATGTTTTAATTAAAGGGACGGTCTAGTTGACCCAACCTGCTTGCTCCGAAGAGTAGCTATGATGGTAGACCGCCCCTTTAAGGTCATCATGAGCTATAAAAAATCTCTTCGGATAAGCTGCAGGATAGGTCAACAATTATATTATAAAGCTAATTAAGTTTTAAATCAAATCAATTATAGTTATATATTTATCTCTTATATGAAATATTATATATATAATAGTTAAGATGCATCGAGCTCCATCTCATCTGTTAAAACTTCTTGCGCGTATTTTTTAAGAACTTTATTTTGTAATTTAAACCAAATTTCTTTATTGCCTTCTAAGAAGACGATCTCTTCGTACTTAAATCCTTTTTTTATGCAGGGAGCTGTTAAATGAAACCCATTTGGGCTGTTTCCATAGCTATCTGTCATGATACGGTAACCATTAATATTGAGATTTATTTTTGTTCCTTCTATTTCCTGAGGGATGCTAAGATTAACATAAGCTAAAGTTGTTATGTTTTTTGATTTTGACGGATGAATTTTAATTATGATGTCATCAATTGTCATTTTTTTTATTTATTAATTTTTTGTTAAAACAGGTGGTTAGGTTATCAGAAATTATTAGATTAATAGTTTTGTACTAATAACTAAATTTAAGGCCTTAGAATCGAAATTATGTATAAAAACATACTTTCCTCAGCTATTTTTCTTTAGAAGCAGATAGCTGATATAGATAATTTATAATTTCTCTTTTTTCTTTTATAGAATAATCTTCTTTGTCTACGAGTTGGTTGAAGTATTTTTTAATAATTCTATAACTAAAATTTTTATCTTTTACTGTTTCAGCAAAACAAAGATATGAACTCCAGTATGGATTTTTCTCAGTGATATTGTCGAATTTTCTTTTAATTGACCTCATGTTTTTATATTTATTCTGTTTTTAACTTGCTTTGTAGTTAAAAACAGGTCTTTTAAATCCATTTATTTCAGTTCTTAATGGGGTTTTAGCCTTTTACGTCCTGTTATTACTTGCTTTTACTTGTTAAACAATTCAAATCTCTTTTATCGTGTCAAAAAACTCCTTGTTCTCCCGTTAAACTCCGATTAAATCCGGTTAAAACGGGTTTCTCTAATCAATCCTTTTAATTTTCGCTCGCCAATTTTCGCCAGTTTTATCCAATTTTTGTATTTCTTCAGCCATTGGTTTATAAATTAGCTCAATTAATCTAATGAGTTTTGCGCCTTGCTCATACGCTTCTTCTCGGCTGATTTCTTTGCCGAAGCGTTTTTTATAAAGTGTCTGAAATCCAGTTATTTGTTTTTTTAATAACATAATTTTATTCATTTTGTATCTCCGTTAAAATAAAAAAAAAGCCAAAAAGTACAATATTCGGCTTTATTTTATCATCGGTCAGAACAAAATGAGACGGATTATATCTGGTTTTATTCTGATTAATTGTGGAATCAATGTATTTTGATTCTGCTTAAGTAATTAATTTATATCCATATAATTTAATATTTTTTATACAATCTTTGTTTTTTGCTTTTTTCTTTGGCAAAATTCCAAGAGTTTGTTTAAGATTTCTAATTATAAAGCTAAGATTTCTTTTTTTTGTTTTTGATATATCTTTATCAAGCAGATCTTGATATGTTGTCTGATGGTCCATACTAGTCATTAGCTTTAAGAGTGTTTTTGCTTCTTGGCTTTTTGGGTTTATATTTTCTTTGGCTTCGAAATTATTCAATTTTACATATCCAGTATTTTTGTTAAATATTAACAAACCAGATTTTGTTTTTACTTTAATAATGTTGCTATCTGCTTTTTTTATTAGCGAGATATCTTTTTTTTCTCGAAGACGAAAATTTTTTAATAAAGTATTAAACTTTTTTTTATAACTTTTTGCTATTTTCTTATTATTATGTACCGAGGGATGGGCAGCTTTTTCGATTATTCTAAAAAGAGTATTTCTGTCTTCATTTTTGGCCGAGTAAGAAAAATATTCCAAGACATCATATATCATTTTCCATTTGGTATTTGGATAAATAATCAATTTTTTATCTACTCCACAATTTTCTAAAAAATTTATTAGAGTTCTTGTCGAAGTTATTTCTCCAATTTCTCGTGCCATTACTTCCAATGTTTCTTTATCTATTATAGGTTCTGTGCGCTTTGGATAAGTTGATTTTAATTTTGATAAATATTTTTTTAATTCATTTAAATTTAATGTTACATAACTTATAGCGAGTAGACTTGCTTCTGTATCAGGTGGTGATGCTTGAATCTTGTCTGTTATTTTAATCAAGTTTTTCGTGTCTAAATTATTTAATATATTATCAAAAGTCTTTATGTTGATATCAAAATTATCACTTTGAATTAGATTCCAGTTTTTAGGTTTTTCTAAATCCTCTTTGCTATTTGGAAAAACCTTTGACTCCTCATAGATGTATTCTATGATAGGGATGCTTTCCTCGGAAAGAGATTTTTTTATCATTTTGGTTAATTTCTGCTAACTATCATTTAAATTTTCTTTATTTTATCCCATTTTTAGCTATTTTTCAATTTAATCGAATTTATAGAATTTGATAATTTATTCGGGGCATTATATAATCTATTTGGCAACCAAAAAGCGGAACTATCTTAAATGGTGGGGCTCGCTTGGCGGTTGCCTCTTTAATTAAGGTATTATTTTTTAGGACAAAACAAAGAAATCTAGTTATTCTAAAAAATTTTAGATGCAAATTAGTCATATTAGTCAAAACCCAGAATGTATTATTCTGGGTTTTTGTGTTATAATAAATAAATCCCATAAATTTCCAATAAGTCCCATGTTTTTTGGTTCTAACA
>CAYRXA010000002.1:0-30089 GCA_964428155.1 uncultured Candidatus Saccharibacteria bacterium | reverse complement strand
TATAATTAATAAATAGTTAGTTAAACAATTTTAATAAAATTATTATGAACAAAGTGCTATTAGTCATTTTAGTTTTAGGGGCAGCTGGTTTAGCCTATTATCTTATTGGTGGCAATACTGGAGATTTGCCTTTTGAGGCAGATACTATTGAAGAAGTAGATTTAGATTTAGTAGAAGAAGCATTAAAAGAAACAGGAAAAAGAACTGTTTATGGAAGCTGTAATGCAATTGCCACTCATAGTAATTGTATAGATTATGTTGGCTCAATGTGGAATGACAATGATATGGGTAAATTAAGTTGTGCTGATACTGGAATTTTTTCAAAAGATGCTTGTCCTTATTCAAAGTTTGGTGGTTGCCAAACAAGCGCTGGAACAGTAATGGAAATGATTGATTGGGTTTATGAAGAAGGCCCAGGAGGCTATAATGAAGAATCAGTTCCTTATGCCATGATGTCTTGTAATACTGTACCTAATTCTGTTTGGGTAACTCCAGAATCATTATTAGAATAATAAAAAACATGGAAAACAATCAATTAAAAAATTTAGATAAAAAGTTTTTTGTTAAAAATGTCTTGAGAGATATTGCAGTAAGCATACTCTTTGTTTTTTCATCTCCTTTAGCTCTTAGATATGGACACAATTCTATCGGGTTTTTTTGTATTGCTTTAGGAATTTGTGTGGTATGGGGATTAATGGCTCCTAAATTTTCTTCCTTAGAATACATTAGCCGAATACGAATAAATAATTATTCAAAGATTCTAATCAAAGCAGGTTTAGTTGCTGGAGTTTTAATGCTAATATTCAATTTATCACTTATTCTTATAGAAGGGAATATAGCTAATTATTATTATAATCATAACATTATAATTGGCTTAATTCTTATTTATTACTCGAAAGACGTTTTATCAAAAATTAAGAAAATTGAGCTAATGAATGCTTTTGACCCAAGGCAAGCGATTGATAATGAAAAATGGCAATGGCTGTGGACCTTAGTTAGGTTTATTGTATTAATACTTATGTTTGGTGTTATTTTTTATTTTATATTAATTGATTTTAATAAGATATCTAATGATAGAAACATAGAACCTTCTGAAGTTACAGAAAATGTATATCGTAATTTAGCATATAATTTTCGAATCGAATTTCCTAAAGGATGGAAGATTGAGCCTGGAAACGATATTGATATCATCCAAAAAGCAACTTTTGAAAACAGTGGAATAGTTATAGGTATTCAAAAACTTAATTTACAGGGATCACATGAGCCCTCTTCAGTTCAAGATGCCATACCTTTGAAAACATTTATTGATCAATTAGAAAAAGTGTTTGACATAATAGAGCTCATTGATTATGGTGAAGCAATAGTTAACAATGAACCTTCTTATTGGGTGGAATATTTATATATGGATGCAAATATTGTCCTTGAATATTTTTTTCTAAGAGAGAATATACTATATTCAGTTAGCGCGAGGACAGTACCAGATGAATATCCAGGGCTTAAGCCTTTATTTATAGAAACAATTACATCATTTGTTTTTGAAAATGAATAAAATAGAGATTTTTATTAATGATTTAAAATTTGAAGGGGAATTGAATCATGCTAAAGTTGCCCAAGAGATTTATAATGCTTTGCCTATTGAAGCTGAGGCAAGTTTTTGGGGAGAAGAGATATATTTTGGAATTCCAGTTAAGATAATCAAAGAAGATTTAACAGAAGAAGTTTCAATAGGTGATTTAGGCTATTGGCCTGATGGTAATGGTTTTTGTATTTTTTACGGTAAAACACCAGCCAGTATTAAAGATGAACCAAAACCTGTCAGTCCAGTAACAATTATTGGTAAAATAAGAGGAAGTGTTGAAGAGCTTAAAAAACTTAAACAAGCTAAAGTTAGGGTAATTAAAAATTAAAGGATATGAAATTTGATAAAAAAACAGTTTTAATAACAGGTGGTTCAAAAGGAATTGGTAAAGCTATTGCCCAAAGGTTTTTAAAAGAAGGGGCAAAAGTTATCATTTTTGATATTGAAAGGCCTGATTATGGAACAAATTTTTATGAAGTTGATGTAAGAAAAGAAGAACAAATTAAAAAAGCATTTGAAGAATCAGTTCCTTATGCCACGATGTCTTGTAATAGTATGCCTAATTCTGCTTGGGTAACTCCAGAAGTATTATTAGGGCAATAAAGAATTATTAGAAACCACTATTAAGCCCTTAATTGGGCTTTTTAGTTTGTTTTAAGATGATTTTTTTGTTAGAATAAATAAAGAAATGGAAAATATCATTGAAGTTAAACAATTAGCTAAAAATTACGGGAATTTTAAAGCTGTTAATAATATTGATTTTAGCGTCAAAAAAGGCGAGATTTTTGGTTTACTTGGTCCTAATGGAGCAGGAAAAACAACAACCATTAGAATGCTAACAGGTATCTTAAGTCCAACAAGAGGTGAAATTTGTATAGGAAAATATGATATCCAGAAAGAACCAATAGAAGCAAAGCAAATAATGGGTATTGTTCCTGAAATGGCAGATGCTTATATAGATTTATCTGCAATGAGAAATCTTTTATTAACAGGAGAATTGTATGGAGTAGAAAAAGAGAAAAGTATTAAAAAAGCAGAAAATCTATTAAAAATATTTAAATTATACGAGAAAAGAAATCAAAAAGTTAAAACTTTTTCCAAGGGGATGAAGCAGAGATTAATTTTAGCTATGGCTTTAATGAATGATGCTGATATTTTGTTTTTAGATGAGCCAACCTCAGGTTTAGATGTAGAAAGCGTAAGATTAATTACAAATCTGATAAGAGAATTTAATCAACAGGGGACAACTATTCTTTTAACTACTCATAATATCAAAGAGGCTGATTTGCTTTGTGACAGAGTGGCCATTATGAATCATGGTGAGATTATAGCAATTGATCGTCCAGAATTATTAAAAAAAGTTATTAGTAATATTTCTTCGGTAGAAGTTTCTTTTAAAAAATTAATAAAAGAAGAAGATTTAAAATTTAAAAAAGTGACAGAAATAAAAAAAACAGGAGATAAATTTCAATTATATGGCAAAGAAATAGAAGAAATTATTCTGTTCTTAATAAAGTATTCTCAGAAGACCAAGAATGAAATAATTGCTTTAAAAATTTTAGAACCAAGCTTAGAAGATATATTTGTAAAATTAACTGATAAAAAATGAACATTTTTGAACAACTCAGAAGATCATTTGCGATTACTAAAAAAGATTTATCCATTTATTATTTAAAAGGCTCTGTTATTATTCAAGGATTATTAATTCCAGCTTTTGTATTTATTTCATTTATTTTTAAAAGAGAAATGTCTTTAGATTCTCTCATTCCTGGTTTATTAGGCATGGCTCTCTTTTTTGCAGTATCTGCTATTACTCCAGTAATAATACCTTGGGAGACAAGAATGAGAACTTTTGAAAGATTAGTATCTTCTCCTGTTTATCTTTGGGTTATTCTCTTAGGAGATATTATGGCTTCAGTCTTATTTGGGCTTTTTGTAGTTTCTTTTATTATGTTGGCTGGAATTATTTTAATCGGTACAGAAATTCTAAGTTTTCCTTTGATTTTTGGAATAATAGTAGCTGCTTTTTGTTTTTCAAGTTTAGGGACTTTAATATCAGCGCCACCAGCTGATAAACCTTCTGATATTATGCTCATTGCTTCTTTAATTAAATTTCCCTTAATTTTTATAAGTGGAGTATTTATTCCTATTGCTGAAATGGGACAATTTAAAATTCTATCATTTATTTCTCCTTTAACTTATTTTACTGATTTAGCTAGATATTCAATTCAAGGAATAAGCTATTTTTCTCCTTGGTTTAATTTAATGATGCTTATTACTTTTACTACTGTTTTGTTTTTCCTTGCTGTAAAATGGCATCAAAAAAGTTTAGATAAAAGGTTTTAATCATATGGCTCAATTAATTTTACTTAGGCACCTTGAATCACAATGGAATAAAGAGAATAGGTTTACTGGCTGGACAGATGTTGATTTAAGTGAGACAGGTATTGAAAGTGCAGGAAAATTAGCTGAACGTCTAGCTGATTTTAATTTTGATAAAGTTTATACCTCGCCATTAACAAGAAACAAAAAAACAGTTTCTTTGATTTTAGAAAAACTTAATAAAGAAGATTTACCAGTTGTTATTGATAAAGCGTTAGATGAGAGAAACTATGGAGAACTCCAAGGGCTTAATAAAGAACAGGTAAAACTTGATTATGGAGAAGAGCAAGTAAGATCATGGCGAAGAAGCTGGAAATCTGCTCCTCCAAAAGGGGAAAGTTTAGAAGATGTTTATAACCGAGTAACTCCTTTTTATGAAAATAGTATTAAAAAAGATTTAGAAAACAATAAAAATGTTTTAGTTGTTGCTAGCCATAATAGTTTAAGAGCTTTAGTGAAATATCTTGAAAAAATTGATGATGAAGATATAATTAATTTAGAAATACCTACAGCAAGCTTAAGGGTATATGAAGTAAATAATACTTCAATAAAATTAAAAAATTAATTAAAAAAAATATGAAAATCGCAATAGCATCAGAAGGCAATAAAGAAGATTCTTTAGTAAGCCCTCTAGGGAGCAGAGCTCCTTATTACCTTATTTTTGAGGACACAAAATTAATAGAAGTAATAACTAATCCTTTTATTCAAGAAAGAGGAGGAACTGCTTGGTTACTTGTAAACATGTTAGCTGAAAAAGGAGTAGATAAATTAATTGTAGGAAAGGTAGGTCCTAATTTAGAGACAGCTTTAAAAGAAAAAGAAATTCAAGTAGAAATATCTTCTGGAATAATAAAAGATGTTTTAGGAATTAGTTAAAAACATAAGAAAAGACTAGCTGTAAATTAAACTATCTGGGGAGATGGGCTTGAAAATATTATTATTTTAAGATATCATTTAAATAGAAAACTAAATATTTTTAGTTATTCAGAGCGGCAGTTAGAGTTCTGGCTCAAAGATCTGCCCAGCAACCCTTTAAGGTGATTCCTTAAAGAAGGTGCTAAATCCAGCCTAAAAGGGAAAGATAATTGGTCGATTTTTTATTTCTGAGGAATTAAAAAACTCTTTCTCTTTTGAAGGAGTTTTTTAATTTAATTTAAATAAATTTATGAAGATTAAAACAGCAGAATTCGTTTCACCAAAGCATCCTGATAAAATGTGTGATCAAATAGCAGATGCTATCTTAGATGCATATCTAGCAAAAGATAAATATAGCCGAACAGCAATTGAAGTTATAGGTGGACATAATTTAATATTTGTTTTAGGCGAGATTAAAAGTTCTATTGATATTAGGAAAATTCCTATTAATAAAATCATTAAATCTTTTGTTGGGAATAAATTTGATATCAAGATTCATTTAGAAGAACAAAGTCCTGAAATTGCTCAAGGAGTGGATATTGGCGGAGCAGGTGATCAAGGAATTATGATTGGCTATGCTTGTAATGAAACAAAAAATTACATGCCTTTAGAATATGAATTAGCAAGGGACTTATGTAAAAAGATTTATGAAAAGTATCCTTTTGATGGTAAAACCCAGGTGACAATAGAAAATAATAAAGTTTTAAGAGTAGTTGCTAGTTTTCAGAATACAAGAGCCAAAGAATTAGAAGATTTGGTTAAATCAATAATAGAATCAGAAGAATATATTATTAATCCAGCTGGAGATTGGAGAATTGGTGGTTTTGCAGCAGATTCTGGATTAACTGGTAGGAAAATAATAGTTGATAATTATGGTCCAAGAATACCTGTTGGCGGAGGCTCATTTAGTGGTAAAGATTCAACAAAAGTAGATAGAAGCGGAGCTTATATGGCTAGGAAGATTGCCGTTGACTATTTAAAGAAATACAATGCCAAAGAAGTTTTAGTGAAATTAGCTTATGCTATTGGCCAAAAAGATCCTTTGATGAAAGCTGTTATCATTGATGGAAAAGAAGAAGAAGTGAGGGGCTATGATTTAACACCTCAAGGCATTATCAAGCTGTTAGATCTAAGAAAGCCGATTTATACTCAAACTAGCCAATGGGGTCATTTTGGCAATGGCTTTAAATGGGATTCTTTCAAAAAAGCATAAAATTATGTAGAATATATTAAAGATATCAAAATTAGAATAAAAATATGGCTCTAAAGGCAATCATTTTAGCAGCAGGTTCTTCAAAAAGATTAAGGCCGATAACAGATGATCGGCCTAAATGCTTAGTAGAGTTAAATGGAGAAACGATTTTAGATTATCAGCTTAGATGTTTAGCAAAATGTCAGGTAAAACAGATCTTAATTATTGCTGGATATAAAAAAGAAATGATTAAAGGGCATATTAAGAGATTAAAGTACCATAAAGGGATTAAAATTATCCCTAATGATATTTTTGATAAAACAGATAATACTTATAGTTTGTCTTTAGGATTAAAAGAAGTTGATGAAAAAAAAGATTCAGTTATTGTTTTAGATGGGGATATAATTTTTGATATTAAATTACTAAAGAAGATAATAGCTATAAAATATAAAAATGCTTTAATTGCTGATAATAATAGAAAAATAGAGGAAGAAGATAATAAAGTTTTAATAGAAAAAGGTTATGTTCAAAGTATTAGTAAAAAGATAAAAGGCTCAGCTATTTATAACAGTATTATTAAACTTAATGGTGAGCTGTTAGATAAATTTAAAAATGAGTGTAGAAAGATAGAAACTCAAACTGAGTGGTATACTCATTCATTAACTAGGGTTCTTCAAGATTTTCCTAAAGAGATTAAAGTAATTTTTACTAAAGGACTATTGGCTTGTGAAACAGATACCAAAGAAGATTTGATAAAAACAAGAGAAATTCATAATAAATTAATAAATAATGAGTAAATCAAAATATGATGTTGCTGTGATCGGAGGTGGTCCTGCAGGTATAATCGCCGCTGGGAGAGCAGGAGAAATAGGCTCCAGAGTTATTTTAATAGAAAAGAATAATAATTTAGGAAGCAAACTTTTAATTACAGGTAAAGGAAGATGTAATCTTACAAATAAAGGAGATAAGCCAAGAGAATTTATAGATAAATTTGGTAAGAATGGAAAATTTCTATTTTCAGCATTTTCTAGATTTGGAACAGATGAATTAATAAAATTCTTTGAAAAAAAGAAATTAAAATTAAAAATTGAAAGAGGAAACAGGGTTTTTCCTATAAGTAATGAATCACAAGATGTCTTAAATGTTTTGATTAGATATTTGAATAAATCAGATGTTGATATAAAAACAAATACAAAAGTAAAGAGAATTGTTAAAAAAAATAGAAGAATAGGAAAAATTGTTTTAGAAAATAATGAGGAAATTAAAGCTAATAATTTTATAATTTGTACTGGAGGGTTGTCTTATCCAAATACTGGTTCAACAGGTGATGGGTATAAATGGTCTAGACAACTGGGACATACGATTACTAAGCTTTCACCTTCTTTAGCTCCTATTGTTGTTAAAGAAAAATATGTTAAAGATTTAGAAGGCTTAAGTTTAGAAAATGTTGAAATTAGTATTTATCAGGAAAACAAAAAGATTAATTCAAGGTTTGGCGAAGCAATATTTACTGCTAATGGAATGAGTGGGCCGATAATTATTGATATGAGTAAGGAAATAGAAAAAGAGTTGCCAAACAATATTAGATTGCAGATTGATTTTAAACCAGCCTTAGATTTTATAAAACTTGATAAAAGGATTTTAAGGGACTTTGAAAAAAGCCCTCAGAAATTATTTAAGAATAGTTTAAATGAATTATTACCTAAAAAGTTAATTCCTGTTATAATAAGATTGTCTGAAATTGATCCTAATAAAAAAGTAAATTCTGTTACCAAAGAAGAGAGAAGAAAGTTATTACATCTTTTGAAAGAATTAAGTTTTGAAATAAAAGGATTAGAAGGATTTAAAAAAGCAATTATTACAACAGGTGGTGTTAAATTAGATGAGGTAGATCAAAAAACAATGAAATCAAAATTAATTGATAATTTGTATTTTGCCGGGGAAATATTGGATCTTGATGGACCAACTGGTGGCTATAATTTACAAATGTGCTGGACAACAGGCTATATTGCTGGAGAAAGCGCAACAACGATTTAAAGAATTTTTTTAATAAAGTTTATGAAAAAAGAAGAAAACAATTTTGCATTCATTGATAGTCAAAATCTTAATTTAGGAATCCAAAGTTTGGGATGGAAATTAGACCATCGAAGATTCAGAATTTATTTAAAGGAAAAATATAAAATAACAACGGCATATCTTTTCATTGGGTATATTCCGGCTAATCAAGATTTGTATTCTTCACTACAAAGAGATGGTTATGTTTTAATTTTTAAACCAACGCTTCCAGATAAAAATGGAGAGGTTAAGGGCAATGTAGACGCAGATTTAGTTTTGCAAGCAATGGTTGATTATAAAAAATATGATAAAGCCGTAATTGTTACAAGTGATGGAGATTTTTATTCTTTAGTTAAGCATTTATACAAAAATGATAAACTTAAATGTGTTTTAAGCCCTTATACCAAAACTTGTTCAGTTTTATTAAAAAAGACAGCAAGAGAAAAGATCTTTTTTATGGCTAATTTAAAACAAAAACTTGAATATAAAGAAAAACACCGCTAAGAGACAAAACCCTTAGAGGTGTTTTTCATGTATATCCTGATTGAATTATATCAAGAATAAAAGTAATGTCAAGTATATAAATTTACAATAAAAACCTAAAAAAGTATGAAATTATCTCTTAAAAATAAATATTTTTTATTAAGGCACGGAAAAACAATTCATCAAGCAGAAAAAAAGGATATTACCTATGGTTATCCTGATGATAATCCTCCTTGTATTTTATTAAAAGAGGGGATAAATGAAGCTCATTTAGCTGGAGAAAAGCTAAAAGGTAAAAATATTGACTTAATCTTTGCTTCTGATATTTTAAGAATTAAGCAAACAGTTGAAATTGTAACAAAAATAATTGGTTATGATTTAGATAAAGTTACATATGATCAAAGATTAAGAGATGTGAATTGGGGGGTATTAGCTGGCAAAAGCAAAGAAGAAGCCTGGGCATATTATGATAATGATAAAATGAAGAAATTTGAAATGGGTGTGCCACAAGGTGAAAGCTGGAATCAATGCCGAGAAAGAATGGTTGCGGTTATAAATGATATTGAAAATAGCTTTGAAGATAAAAATATCTTAATTGTTTCCCATGGAGATCCCTTATGGCTTTTAGAAGGTTATTTAAAAGGAAAAAGCAATGAAGATTTGCTTAATGAATTAGAAAATAATCAAGATATTAAAACTGGAGAAATAAGAGAAATTAAATAAATTAATTAATTATGTCTCAATATTACAATTCACAAAGAAAAAGCAATTTGTATGATTCTAATTCAAAAAAACCATTTAGAATTTCACGTTCAAAAATTGATTTGTTTTTAGAATGTCCAAGATGTTTCTATCTAGATCGTAAATTAGGGGTTGGTAGACCACCTGGATATCCTTTTTCTTTGAATAATGCCGTTGATTCTTTATTAAAACAAGAGTTTGATATTCATCGAGCTAATAAAACAAAACATCCATTAATGGAAGCTTATAAAGTTGATGCTCTTCCTTTCCAGCATGAAAAATTAGAAGAATGGCGTGATTCAAGAACTCGTGGAATTACTTATCTTCATCAACCAACAAATTTATTAATTACTGGAGGAGTTGATGATATTTGGATTAATTCAAAAGGAGAGTTAATTATTGTTGATTACAAGGCAACATCAAAAACAGGGGAAGTAAATATTGATGCTGATTGGCAAATTGCTTATAAAAGACAAATGGAAATTTATCAATGGCTATTTAGACAAAATGGATTTAAGGTTTCAGATACGGGATATTTTGTTTATTGCAATGGCAAAACTGATGTTAATGCTTTTGACAAAAAATTAGAATTTGATATTAACTTAATTCCTTATAAAGGGGATGATTCATGGATTGAAAAAACAATATTTGATCTTTATAAATGTTTAGATAGCGATAAAATACCAAACAAGAACCCTGATTGTGATTATTGTAATTATGTAGATACAACAATGATTAAATTAAAACCAGAGTCAACCTCTTGACTTTTTATTATTATGGGTATATACTCATAATAGATAGTTAGTTGGCTATCTATCATTAATAATAAATAACAAAAATATGCCAAGATTTGACGCAACTGGTCCTATGGGCATGGGTCCTGGCACTGGCCGAGGATTAGGCCCTTGTGGAGGAGGCAGAGCGTATGGAAGAGGGTATGGAATAGGATATGGAAGAGGTTTTGGACGTGGATTGGGCTATGGTCCATATCCAGCTAGAATGACTAAAAAAGAAGAATCAGAAATGTTAACAGATGATGCTGAAGCCTTAGAAGAAGAATTAAAAGAAATCAAGCAACGCTTAGCTGAACTCAAGGATCAAAAATAAAAAAGCATTAACTGACCTCTTAAATTAAGAGGTCAGTTGCTTTTTCTTGTCTTGAAATATAAAATTTGTTATAATTTTTTAAATTCATGCCTAGACCAAGACTTTTTCGAAAAATATCTTTTAGTCCTGATGTTACTTATTTTAAACCTCAAGGAGTTCCAATGAGAGAATTAGAGATTGTTGAACTGACAATAGAAGAAATGGAAGCATATCGTTTAAGACATCTAGATGATCTGGAACAAAAAGAAGCAGCTAAAAAGATGAATACCTCGACTAGTACTTATCAAAGAATACTTTATTCAGCTTATGGAAAAATTGCTGATGCTCTTATTAAGGGTAAAGCAATTAAAATAATTAAAAATTGATTAAATTAATATTATGAAAGTACTTAAATTTGGAGCAACTTGGTGCCCTGGATGTATTATTATGGGACCAAGATGGAAAGAAATAGAAGCTGAGAATCCTTGGCTTCAAACTGAATATTATGATTTTGATAAAGATAAAGAAGCTGTTGAAAAACATAACATTAATGATACTTTGCCAACTTTTGTCTTTTTAGATAAAGAAGAGAATGAGTTTCTACGTTTAAATGGCGAAGTGGAAAAAGAGAAATTAATTGAAATTATTACTCAAAATAAAGATAAATAGATTATGAGAATAAAGTTAGGAGGAGCGATTATTATCGTTTTTCTTTGTTTGTTTTTATTAGTGCAATCAACAAGCGCTGAGGCTTTTCCAGTAAATGCCTATTTTTTCTATGGTGATGGTTGTCCTCATTGTGGAGTTGAAAAAGAGTTTTTGCATGATGTTTTGCAAGATGAATATCCGAATCTCACTATTTATGAATATGAAATTTATAATAATAGAGAAAATGCATTATTATTACAAAATATAGCTAAACAGCTTGAGCTAAAAATAGAAGGAGTTCCTTTCCTAATTATAGGGGATGAATCTTTCGTTGGCTGGTCTAATACCATAACCCCAGCATTATTAAGAGAAAAAGTTTATGAGTGTTCTATTATTGAATGCCCTGATATTGTTGCTCAAATTGCTGGAATTACGCCTGAGATTCAACTAGAACCAGAGATACCAGAAACAGTTGATCCAGAACTAGAAAAAGAAGCTGATTCAGAACTTGAAAAAGATAAAAAAATGATAACTTTGCCTTTTTTCGGAACTGTTGATGCTTTAAGTTTTTCCTTGCCAGTTTTAACAATAATTATAGGTGCTTTAGATGGCTTTAATCCTTGTGCTATGTGGGTGCTTTTATTCTTAATTAGCTTGCTTTTGGGCATGGAAGACAGAAAAAGAATGTGGATTTTAGGAGGTACTTTTATTGTTGCTTCAGCTTTTGTTTACTTTCTATTTATGATTGCCTGGCTTAATTTAATAATCTTTTTAGGGTTTGTGACTTGGATTAGAATTATCATTGGTTTAGTGGCTCTTGGAGGAGGATCTTACAGCATAAAAGAATTTTTATTTAATAAAATAAATGGATGTAAAGTAGCCGGAGCTTCAAAAAAACAAAAAATATTTGAGAAAATGAAAGCAGCTGTTGGGAGAAAAAGTCTTTGGTTGGCCTTAGTAGGAATTATTGCTTTAGCTTTTGCAGTGAATTTAATTGAACTAGTTTGTTCTGCTGGTCTGCCAGCTATATACACTCAGGTTTTGGCTTTAAACGTTATGCCTCCTTGGCAATATTATATGTATATCTTGCTTTATATTTTCTTCTTTATGTTAGATGATTTGTTTGTTTTCTTTGTAACAATGAAAACTTTGCAAATGACAGGAATTACAACAAAATATACTAAAGCAGCTCGTCTTATTGGTGGAACAATAATGATTGCTATAGGTTTAATGCTTATTTTTAGACCAGAATGGTTGATGTTTGGATAAGCCAATAAAGACTTGACAATATTTTTATATTTGCTATAATGATAGTGCTGTTGTTTTGAGAAGCTTGCTTCCCGAAATAACAGCATTTTTTTTATCACTTAATGTTGATAAAGGTCGAAAAATATTATTTAACAATAAATATGAGTTTAGAAACAATTCCAACTCCTCAAAAAGAAGAAAATATTCCTAGTATAACTAATGAAGAATATATAAAATATTTTGGTGGAGATAAAGAAAATCTTGAAGAATGGATGGAAGCTAAAGGAATAGAAGCAGATGGAAGTGGCCATGCTATGATTAAAATAGATGGCAAAATAGAAAAAGTTGATATTACAGATGATATTGGTAAAATTATTGAAATAGACGAAGAAGACCTAGATAATTAATTTAATTAAGCAAAATCAAAAAGTGGCTTTTAAGGCCATTTTTTGTTTTAATTTATTTAATATTATTGTATAATTATATCTATGGAAATGATATTTATTAAAATTTTTAATAATTTTCAAGTTTGGTTAATGGAGAATGTAGGAACAATTCAGTTCCTTCAGTTTATGGTTCCTTTCCTTGTCTCCTTAATCTCAATTCGTTTTATTAGGATAAAAAATAAAGGGCCTGTTTTAGTTTTAGATATAAAAAATATAAAGGATTATCCTAAAGAAAAAAAAGAACAAATTCAAAAAGAAAATTATTTAATTAATGAACCAGGATATAATTTAGAAATTCAAAATGATTATTTAGTTGCTGATAAAGGCTATCTTTTACAAATTCGCAATGAAGGGGATAGTATTGCTTTAAATATTCATGTTGATAGTAAAAATTTTACTATGGTTAAATGTGAGAGTCATCAAATAGGGTTTGGAGTTCATGATGAAAAAATTATCAAGATTATTAAAAAATCAAATGAAGAGATAAAAGATATTAAGGAGTTAGATGGCGAAGTTTTTAAAATTTATTGTGAAACCTTAGAAGGAGAAGGTTTTTATTTTGAATACGAAATAATGGATGCTAAAGAAAAAAAGGTTCGTTTCATTTCAAAAAAACGCGGAAAATTTCGTGAAAAGAATCAAAAATAAAATATTTTCTTTATATTGACATTTATTTTATATAATGTTATATTATTTATATTCAAATTAGTTCTTTGATAATTTTTAAAAAAATAACAGAAAGGTGGAAAAGAAAATATGAAAAGAGAGTTAAGTATTAAGGCATTAAGATTAGAAATTAGGAGGTTAAAAGAAAAAAATGAGTCTTTAAAAAAAGAAATTAAAAGATTAAAAAGAATTGAGGTTATAGATCCTCTAACAAACGTTTTTAATCGTCGAGCTTTTCATTCAGCTTTCGAAAATGCCTATCGAGAAGTGACAATAGCTGCTAAAAGAAATAAGCGGAAACAAAAGCCTCAGTACTCATTAATTTTAATTGATATTGATAATTTTAAAGAACTAAATGATGCTTTTGGTCATTCATTTGGAGATCAGGTTTTAAAAAAATTTGGTCAATTTCTTCAAGCAATGGTTAGAAACGTTGATGCAGTTTTTCGTTGGGGAGAAGAAGAATTTACTATTATTTTGCATAACACAAGCATAGAACAAGCTCAAACAATAGCAGAAAATATTCAAATTTCAGCTTGCACTGCAAAAATGCCTTATTTTTGCGCAGGGGTTGCTCAATGTAAACCAGGACTATCTCAAAAAGACATTTTTAATAAAGCAGATAAAGCTTTATATGAAGCCAAAAGAAATGGTAAAAATCAGATATGTATAGAAGAAAACCTTAGCTGTTAATAATCAGAATTACTGCCATTTTAAATTTAAAATGGCAGTTTTAATTTTAGAATAATAAAAAATTATTATATTGACTAAAGAAATTCATCGTGATATAATAAATATTAAGTTCTTTGATAATTTTTAAAAAAGAAAGGAGAAAGATTTTAATGAAGTATTCTTTACTAATTCGGTTCAATGGTTGTTTAAATGGAAGGCGAAATACAACGATTAATTTGATTTTGTTAAAATTTGAAGCAATTGATTGTAAAGGCCAACTATCAATGTGTGAATTGACTAACTATTTGTATCAAAAGAGAGGAAAAGGCGAATTAGGTCGTAGAAATGGCCCAGGAACTGCTGGCTGGCTAGAAGTAATAAAAGTAAATACTGCTAAACCATTGTGGTTTTTAAATGATTGTAAAGTAGTAACAGTAAACTCTTTCGCAATTAAAAAAGTTTATGAACAGATTAAAGATGAGCTTAAGCTGGCTATTGATGAAAAAATCAAGATTCAAAAGAAACAAGAAGCTATAGAAGATCGTCCGAAAAAAAAGAAAAAAAAGAAAGGAGTGAAAAGAATTGAAATTAACACCTAATTTTGTTCTTTATGGTTTTAATGATAGAAACAAAATCTCTAAAATATCTATTTTAGAGATAGAAAAGCAGATAAAAAAAGAAAGGGGAGATAAAATTGTTGCAATCATTTTAATCGCATTATTGCTTTTTGTGTTTTTAGCTCCTAATTTGGAAATGATGTTATTTTTCTTGTTCTCAGGTTTATTAATTGGATGCTTGCATTTAAAAAAGAGGAGGTATTGATAATGAAAATTAAAAAGATAATAGAGCTTCTCGAGCGCTTAACACTTTTTTTGTTAAAAGGATTAAGAGGTGCTTCTTGGCGAGCATAAATTAAGGAGGTAAATAAAGAATGTTTGTATTAAAGCCACATCAAATTATTTTTTTCCTCATACTTGGTTTTTTAGGAATGATTACTATGTTTGCATTTCTTCTAGGTAAGGAAGAATTGGGTTGGAAGCTTTTTGTTTTTTTAGCATTTGGAGCAATGGCAATATTTCTTTATAATCTATACTTAGAAACATATTAGTAAAAAAAAGGAGGACTTACCTCCTTTTTTATTTTAATAATTTTATGCTTTTTATTAAATCATTAAATTTTTTACCTCGGTCAAATTCATTTTTAAACTTTTCAAAGCTAGTTGCTCCTGGAGAAAAAAGAATAATATTTTTTCCTTTTTTTCTTAAATGTAAACTGTAATAAAAACATTCACCTAGAGACTCAAAAACAGAATAATAATTAGAATATTTAATTTTTATTAATTCATTTATTAAATTTTTACTAGCTGATCCGTTTAAAATAACTAAATTTTTGGGTAGAATGTATTTTTTAATTTTTTTTGCCATTTCGTTATATTCTAAGTTTTTATCAGTTCCTCCAATAATTAGAATAAGATTATTGTTTTTTTGATAAGAAAATCTTTTTAAAGCTGCCATTGTTGCTTCAGGCGTAGTGGCGCTGCTATCATTAATAATTATAAACTGTTTATCAGGGGATTGATAAACAGTTTCTTCTCTAAATTGAATATGTGGTAAAGAAGGAATGCATTTTTTAATTTGAGAGAAACTTAAGCCAAATAATTTGGCAGCTAGAATAGAAAACATTAAGTTGTTTAAATTATGCTCTCCCCATTGCTGAGAAAAGTTCTCTAAATTAAGAATTAATTGCTTTTTTGTATCATTTTGAAAATATATTTGATTTGCTTTATTAAAAATCCCATTTTTATTTATAGGTAAAGGCTGATTTGATATAAAGAGAATCTGGCTTTTGGGTTTTAAAGAAAGAAAAAAATTAGTCCATTTGTTTTGATAATTTAATATTAAATAATCATTATCTTTTTGGTTTTTAAAAATATTGGATTTTACTTTTGCATAATCTTTCATGTTGGCATGACGATTAAGATGATCCCTGAATAAATTAGTAATGATAGCTATCTTAGGTGCTTGATGTTTTCCTTTTAATAGTTCTAATTGGAAACTAGAAATTTCTAAAACCGCAGGATTATTTATTTTTGTTTTATCAAGAAAAGATAGAACAGGGCTTTCAGGCATATTGCCACCAATAATAGCATTTGGATATTTTTCTTTTAATAAATGATAAATCCAATTAGTAACAGTTGTTTTTCCTCTAGTACCGGTAATAGCAATTAGGGGACTAAGATTGAATTTAAAAAACAAACTCATTTCATTTTCAATAAATTTCTTTTCTTTTTTGGCTATTTTAAGATATTGATTGTTTCTAATTTTTACTCCAGGATTTAAAACAATAATATCGTGATTTTTAAAATCATTTTTATTATGACAGCCAAGAACTAATTTTATTTTAGAAAAATATCTTTTTAATTTTTTTAATGATTTTTCTAAATCTTTTCTATTACGTAAATCAGTAATTGTAATTTTAGCTTTGTGTTTTAAAAGCCATAAGCATGTGGCAAGACCACCACCTAACGATCCTAAGCCAACTAGTAATACTTTTTTGTCTTTTATAAATTTATTTTTGTTTTCCATGTTATTGTTAGTAATATTTTAACAATTTACAATTTTAAACGCTAATTCTTAAAGGACTTGACATTTTGTTTTATTGTTTGATATAATACCCTTGATGATCGAAAGATCGTCAAACGGTGGGGCTCCCCCTCCTGCTTGCAGGAGGGGGTCACCAAGAAGGATAGTTTACTTCGGTGAATTATCCTTCTTTTTTGTTTTAAAATTGGTATTTTAAGGCTAAAATTGTTAAAATACAGTAATGAATATTCAAGATCTTATTATTATTGGAGGAGGTCCTGCTGGATTAACAGCAGGTATTTATGCTGGCCGAGCAAAATTAAAGACATTATTATTTACAGGTTCACCACCTGCTGGACAATTAATGCTTAGTGAAGTTATTGATGATTTTCCTGGTTTTCCAGAAAAATTAAGTGGTATAGAACTTTTGCAAAAAATAACTGCTCAAGTAAAAAAATTTGGGATAGAAACTATTGAAAAAAATGTTACTTCAGTAAATTTTCAAAAAAGACCTTTTGTTATTAAAACAAATGATGGAAATGAATATTTATCCAAATCAGTAATTATTGCTACCGGTGCTTCTAATAAATGGCTTGGATTAGAAAAAGAAAAAGAATTAATTGGACGAGGTGTTTCTGTTTGTGCAGTTTGTGATGGTTTTTTCTTTAAAGATAAAATTGTTGCAGTTATTGGTGGTGGTGATAGTGCAATGGAAAATGCTATTACTTTAACTAAATATGCTCAAAAAGTTTTTATCATCCATCGTAAAGACAAATTCAGAGCTGCTAAAGGATTGCAAGAAGAGGTTTTAAATAATCCTAAAATAGAAATTATTTGGAATACAATTATTACAGAAATAAAAGGGGACAAAGTTTTAGAAGGAGTTATTCTTGAAAACGTTAATACTAAAGAAACAAAATTACTTAATTTAAATGGTATATTTCTTTCTATTGGTTATAAACCAGCAACTGATATTGTTAAAGGACAATTAGAATTAAATGAAGATGGTTCAATTAAAATTACAGATAATACAAAAACTTCAATTGATGGAGTTTTTGCTGCTGGTGATGTTTGTGATAATAAATACAAGCAAGCTATCGTTGCTGCAGGTTGGGGAGCAATGGCTTTATTAGATGCTGATAAATGGTTAAGAGAACAAGATAAATAAAATTGACGTTTAACTATTTTTGTGGTATACTTTTTTTAGCTTTTTGAAAATTAAAGAAAGGAGACTCAAAAATGATAAAAAAGGTATTAGAAACTTTAAAAAGAATTATTATAGAATTCTTTTCTTTTGTTGCTTTAATCCTTCTGCTTTTTTTTGCTTTAGTGTGGTTAAATTTATTAATGTTTGTAGCTGATAAATTTAAAGGTACTAAAATTGAAAAGTGCTTGTATGGTTTTGAAGATTTTATCGAATTAGTTGTAGAAAAAACAGCTAGAGGATGTGAAAAATTCATTGATTGGTTTAAAAAATAAGGCGCTTAAAATAAACAATATTTTGGCGCCATTTTTATTTACAAAACTCTTCTAATTATATACAATAAACTTAATGGATCTTTCGTTTTTTGATTATCATTTACCAAAAGAATTGATTGCTCAAGAACCAATAAAGCCGCGAGATCACTCGCGTCTTTTAGTATTAAACAGAAAAACAAAAAAAATTGAGCATCAATCTTTTTATAATATTTTAAACTATCTTTCAAATAATGATGTTTTAGTTTTTAATAATAGTAAAGTTGTTCCTGCTCGTATATATGGAGAAAAGGTTAATACTAAAGGAAAAGTAGAAATTCTTCTTATTCGGCCTTATGATAAACAAGTTTTTGACTTTATTTCTTGGCCTCAACGCTGGGTAATTATTGGCAAGCCAGAATTAAAAACTGACCAGATAATTGAATTTAGTAAAAATCTTAATGGTAAGATAGAGAAAGAAATAAATTATGAAAGAATTATTTGTTTTAATAAAAAAGGAGAGGAGTTAAAAAAAGAGATTCTATCTTTAGGCCAAGCTCCTTTACCTCCATATATTACTCAGCCAACTCAAAGTTCTTTTGAAGAATATCAAACAGTCTATGCTAAAAAACATGGTTCAGTTGCTGCTCCAACTGCTGGTTTCCATTTTACAAAAGATTTGTTAAATAAAATACAGGCAAATAATATTAAATTAGAATTTATAACTCTTTATGTTGGTCTAGGAACTTTTCTGCCAGTTAAAGTTGAAAATATTGAAGATCATCAAATGCATTCTGAATTTTTTGAATTAAATCAAGAAACTGCCCAAAGATTAAATCAAGCAAAAAAAGATAATAAAAGGATTATTGCCGTTGGCACTACTTCAGTTAGGGTTTTAGAAAGTTGTGCTGAAAACTCTGAATTACAATCAAAAAAAGATTGGACAAATTTATTTATTTATCCTGGGTATAAATTCAAATTCGTTGATGCTTTAATTACTAATTTTCATTTACCAAAGTCAACTTTATTAATGCTAGTTTCTGCCTTTGCTTCTAAAGATTTGATTTTCAAAGCATATCAGCAAGCTATTGATAAAAAATATAGATTCTTTTCTTTTGGCGACTCAATGTTTATCCAATAAAATGTTTCACATTATCAAACAATCAAAAAAAGGTAAATCTAGGTTAGGGAAGATATCCACAAATCATGGAGATTTTCAAACTCCCATCTTTATGCCTCCTGGAACTCAAGCTACTGTTAAAGCTGTTGGCCCTGATGATTTAGATAAAATAGGTATTGAAATCCTTTTAGTAAATACACTTCATTTGGCTCTCCAGCCAGGTGAAAACTTGATTTATGACTTAGGAGGCGTTCATAGTTTTATGAACTGGCCTAGGCCTATTCTAAGCGATTCTGGTGGATTCCAGGCTTGGAGCTTTGGCAAAGACAGGACTAAAAATGGTAAAAAAATGGCTAAAATTGGAGAGAATGGTATAGAATTTTCTTCTCCAATTGATGGTTCTAAACATTTAATTACTCCTGAAAAATCAATTGAAATTCAGCATAAATTAGGTACTGATATTATAATGGCTTTTGATGAATGTAGCCCTGATAATGATGATAAAGAATATACTAAAAAATCAATGCAAAGAACCCATAAATGGGCCCAAAGGTCTTTAAAGAAACACCAAGAATTAAGTAAGTATTATTTAGAAAAGGGGAAAAAGCCTCCTTTAATTTTTGGTATTATCCAAGGAGGTATTTTTGAAGATTTGAGGAAAGAATCAACAAAGTTTATAACTAATCTTGGTTTTGATGGTATTGCTCTAGGCGGAGAAACGATTGGTTACAATATGCCTAGGACTTTAGAAATTTTAGATTATCTTCAAGATTTATTACCTAAAGATAAACCTCTTTATACTATGGGATTAGGCTCTTCTACTCAAGACATGATCGAAGTTATAAAAAGGGGGATTGATATGTTTGATTGTGTTGCTCCAACAAGAATGGCAAGGCATGGCTCTCTTTATACGACACAAGGCAATCTTAGAATTTCTAATAATCAATTTGAAAAAGATAATAATCCAATTGATGAAAGTTGTGATTGCTATACTTGCCAGAATTTCTCTCGAGCTTATCTTCACCATTTATATTCTGTTAAAGAATCTTTGTATCTTAGATTAGCGACTATTCATAATCTTAGGTTTATAATGAATTTTATTCATAAAGTAAGAAAAGAAATATGATACTTTTACATACTTGTTGTGCTCCTTGCACTTTGCCTATTCTTGAATATTTTTTAAAAGATGAAAAAACAAAGAATATTACTTTGTATTTTTATAATCCTAATATTTATCCTGAGAAAGAATATAAAAAAAGATTAGAAGAAGTTAAAAAAATATCCAAAATCTATAATTTAAAATTAATTATTGGTGAATACGATCATGATAAGTGGTTAACTTATCTTAAACAATCATTACCTAATTCCTTAGCATCTTATCCAGAAAACAATGAAAGGTGTTTAAGTTGTTTTTCTTTTCGTTTAGATAAAACAGCAAAATTTGCCAAAGATAATAATTTTAAAAATTTCACAACAGCTCTTAGCGTTAATCGCTTTAAAGACACCAAGTTTATGAACAATTATGCTCAAAAATTAGCTAAACAATATGATCTTAATTATATATTTTTAAAAATAGATCCTTTCAAAGCTCATCAAAAAGAAAAAGAATTAGTTAAAAAATATAATCTTTATTCTCAAAAATATTGTGGTTGTGAGTTTTCATTAAATTAATTTCTTCACCATATAAGTTTTATTTAAGCGATAACCTAATTTACGATAATAAGATCTCACTCCAATGCCGCTAATAACGGCAATTTTTTTATAATTTGTTTCTTTTTTAATAATCTTTTCTCCTTCTATCATTAATTTATTGCCCAAACCCCTATGTTGAATATTAGAATGATTGTTTTGCTTTAAAGGAGCAACTATACCATAGCTATGAAGCTCACGTACAAAAGCACTCTTTTTAAGATAAGGAAAAGTCCATTCATCAGTTAATCTTAGTCTTAAAAATGCTAGAACCTTATTATTCTTAGTATCTTCATAAGAAAGAAAAATTTCTTTACCGTTATTAGCCTCATATTCTCGACGCATTAATTTAACATTTTTAAAATCAATTGAGGCATCATGTGGCTCACGACAGCGTAAGCATTGGCAGGACTTATTTTCTTCTCTCATCTTTTTTTGAATAACTTGTCTCAAATTAGAAACTTTATTTCCAGCAATAATATTATTAGAAGGAATATCACGAATTACTCTAATAATACGAACATAAGGAGGAATTTTTTCTTTAATTCTTATTAATAGATTTATTAATTCTTTTTCAGAATAAGGTTGATATTGATTATTTAAAAAGAGTTTATAAAGAGGTGCTTTTTCTAAAATTGAGCAAGGATAAATTTTTAACTGATCTGGTTGAAAATCAGAATTAGAAAATAATTCTTTAAACATTTGTTCATCTTTCTTCGTATCAGAACTAGGTAAATTAAGCATCATATGATAAGTAACCTTAAATCCAGCATTTTTTAATAATTTAGTTGCTTTAATAGTTGCATCAACATTATGTCCACGATGATTAAAATTTAGAATAGCATTATCTAAGCTTTGAACCCCTAATTCTACTCTTGTAACTCCAAATTTTCTTAACCTCTCTAACTCTTCTTTATCAATATAATCAGGCCTTGTTTCAATAGTTAAACCTATAATTCTGTTTTTAGCATTTTCATTAATTTTTTGAGCTTCTTCTAAGTTTTTAGCTTTTATATTATTAGCACCATCAAAACATCTTTTAATAAACCAATTTTGATATTTTTTTGGATAAAATGACCAAGTTCCTCCTAAAATAATTAATTCTATTTTATCTGTTGGATGTCCATTGATTTGCAAAGCCTTTATTCTTATCTGAATTTGTTTATATGGATCAAATTTATTTAATAAGGCGCGCATACAAGCAGGTTCATCAGAAAGATAGCTTTTGGGCATATTTGAAATATCTGGACAATACAAACAGTTTCCTGGACAAGGATATGGCTTAGTAATTAAAGTAATTGCTACAATGCCTGATAAAGAACGAATTTTTGCTTTTTTTAAAATTAATTCAAACTTTTTGTTTGACAAAATATCTTCTTGTTCTACCATTATTTTGTAGACTTCTAATAATTTAAAAAATGGGATAAAAGGTTTATGATAAATTCTATTAATTTTCCTTTCAATCCTAAAAATATCTTGTGCTGAAGATATTTTTTGTTTAATTGATTCTAGTATTATTAATTTAGCTAATTCTTCTTTTTCTTTCATTTTAAAAGATATTTTGCCATAGATTTACTTCTTATTATAACGTATAATAAAATAATAAAAAGACACATTTATTATGAACTTGCAAGAAGCCTATTCTTTAATTAAAAAAACCCAAGAAACATACAATCTAATTGCTTTGCATTTTCATCAAACTCGTAAAAAGCCATGGACAGAGCTTGAAGATTTAAAAGATTTGTTTTTTCAAAATCAAAATATTTTAGATTTTGGTTGTGGTAATGGTAGATTTTATTCTTTAATTAAAGATAAAAATATTAATTATTATGGAGTTGATATTTCGCAAAAATTAATTAATTTAGCTAAAAAACAAGTCCATCAAGGAAAATTCACGATCATTGATTCTAATTTAAAATTACCTTATAAAAATAGTTTTTTTGATCGTCTTCTTTGCATTGCTTCTTTTCATCATATTCCTTCTGAAAAATTGCGTCAAAAAGTTCTTTTAGAATTTAAAAGAGTTTTAAAAGATAATAGTATTCTACTAATAACTGTTTGGGATTTTTATCACGGTAAAAATTTAAAATACTT
The DNA here is from genome assembly GCA_964428155.1 of uncultured Candidatus Saccharibacteria bacterium. Classification (GTDB taxonomy): domain Bacteria; phylum Patescibacteriota; class Minisyncoccia; order UBA6257; family UBA6257; genus JAQTTC01. Next base: position 7,036 of record CAYRXA010000002.1, on the reverse strand, counting down.
AAATTCTAAATATCAAGACCCAAAATTAGAAAAAGGGGATTTATTTATTCCCTGGAAAGATAATAATGGAAAAATATTAGCTCAAAGATATTTCCATGCTTTTACAATAGAAGAATTAGAAATTTTAATAAAAAAAGCAGGGTTTAAAATAGAAAAATTAGAATTAATTCCTCATAATAATAAAAAAGAATATTTTAATATTCTTTTAATAGCAAAAAAAGTTTAATCAAAAAATTAATAATTTTTCTAAGAATTATATTTGTGACGATGAATTTTCTATATTAGAGACCTTTCCAGCTAGATAAAATAATATATATTTCTTTACTTCTTTTTCGTGTAGCTTTAGGTTTAAACATTTTAGAAAACTCAAAATACGAAGACATTTTTTTTACTAAAAAATGAACATCACAATGCTCAAAAGCCTTACAAACAAAAGATCCTTCTTTTTTTAACAAAGGGGGGATAAATGAAAAGGCTTTTTTAATTAATTCAACAGACCGTTCACTATCAACATCTTTAATTCCAGAAGTTGAAGGTGCTAAATCTGAGATAATAACATCAAATTTATTAGAAAGATTATTCTTTTTAAGTACATTTTCAATTTCTTCTGTTTTTAATTTGAAGATATCCTTTTGTAAAAAAAGAGCCTCAGAAGAAATAGTAATTGGCTTTAAATCTATTCCTAAAACTTTTCCATTTGGCTGAACTGCTTTTTGCGCATAAAGCATCCAAGACCCAGGAAAACAACCAAGGTCTAAGACTAAATCTCCTGGATTAAAAATATGAAATTTCTCATCAATTTCTTTTAATTTATAAATAGAGCGAGCTGGATACTCTTCCTTTTTTGCTTGTTTAAAATAATAGTCTTGTGGTTTATACATTAATTAAGTATATCATTTTTTCTGTAATTATGAGAACTAATAAATTTTAAAAATATTTTATCCATTAATATATATTGGAAAAGAATGATAAATGGTATAAAATAAAATTAATATGTTTTTTTCATATTTTATAATCAATCCCTTAAAAAGATTTTTTACTAAAGAAGATAATCAATTTTTTATTAGTATCTTTATTCGTTCCTTTTCCTTAGGAATGATTTTGATTTTTGAACCTATTTACCTTTATCTTCATTTTCAAGAATCTCTTCCATTCACTTTAATATTTTTTGCTCTTATTCATGGAGCTTATGGTCTTTTAACTGTTATTGGCGGCAAAATAATGGCTCGCTTAGGATATGATTGGGCGATTTTAATTTCTCATCTTTTCTTTTTAGGATATTATATATTCCTTTATATAATTGATTCTTCTTTATTAATTATTCCAATAGCAATTATTTTTAAAGCTTTGGGGATGACTTTTTTTTGGCCCTCTTATCATACTAGTTTTGCTCGTTTTTCAAAAAAAGACCAAACAGGAAAATACGTTAGTAAAAAATTTTATGCTTATACAGTTCCTAATATTTTAGGACCTATCATTGGAGGAATAATTTTAAGCAAATACAGCTATAATCTTCTTTTTATCTTTGTTTTAGTTTTTCTTTTAATTTCTGCAATTCCTTTATTTTTTAAAAGAGAAGAAAAAGAATCATATGCTGATGGATTTAAAGAAGCATGGGGAAGGATATTTAAAAAAGAAAACAAAAAGTATTCTATTGGTTTTATTTGTGAATCCTTAGAAGGAGGAACTAGCATATATCTTTGGCCTCTCTTTATGTTTATTTTAGGAATACAATATTTATCAATGGGAGGAATTACCTCTTTTGCTGTATTTTTATCTTTGCTTACTATTTTTTATGCAGGCAGGATATCAGACAGTTTTAGAAGATTAAACCTTCTAAATATGGGTTCTTTTTTAACCTCTGTTTCTTGGGCTTTAAAAATTTTTGTCTATAATCCAATCTCGGCTTTTTTTATCCATAATTTTTATATGATGTCCAGATACCTTGCCCTTGTTCCTTTCCACGCCTTATTTTATGAAAAAGCTGCCTCTCAAGAATCTCTTACTGATAAATTTATTATTCTTAGGGAGATTGTCAGTAATTTTTCCAGATTCGTTTTCCTTTTAGCTTTAGCTGGTATTTTATGCTTCTTTCCTGATATCCGAATCTCATTTATATTAGCTGCTATAATATCTTTGGGCTTTATGATTGTTGGAAAACCATCAAGATTCCAAAGAATTCAAAAAATTGATAGAAATTAAGATAAAGTATTTATGAAAACTTCATTTAAAATTTATCCAAGCATTACTGGGCGTGATAACATTGATTGGCAAAACAAAATAGAAGAAATTGACAAATTTAAACTACAAGAGGTAGCTGTTTTTTTAGGATCTTTTGATAAGAAAGAAAGAGATCATCTGTTTAAATTCCTTACTAAATCTTCAATTAAAAAAATTCCTTTTGTTCATCTTCGGCATGATTCTAGCAAAGAAGAGATCGAATTTTTTATTAAAAATTACAACACTGAATGTTTTAATATTCATGAGGATGGCTTTCATATTTTAAAAAAATGGGCTCCTTATTATGATAGACTTTATTTAGAGCTTAATTTTGATAATAAATTACATAAAAACGTTAAAGTCAGGAAAATAGGTGGTTTTTGCATTGATTTGTCCCATTTAAAAGCCAGTATTGCCCGTGGAACTAAAGAAGCTGAATATATATTCTCAAGAAAAGACAAAATTAGTTTTTCATGCAACCATCTTAATGGCTATGATCCTTTTAAAAGAAAGGATAAGCATTTAGTAACTAGTTTGGAAGATTTTGATTACTTAACCACTCTTCCTAAATTTGTTTTTGGAAAAATTATCGCTATTGAAGTATATAACTCTATTAAAGAACAATTAGAATTTAAAGAATACTTAGAAAAAATTTTATTAAATCATTTAAATTAAATGAAAAATTGGGCAAGAAAATTCAATCCCCATAAAACAGCTTATCGAACTTCATCTTTATTTATAATTAGAAAAATTAATCAAATTAAAAAAATTAAAAATAAGAAAATAAAAAAGGGCACTTAAGTTGCCCTTTTTAAACAAAATTCGTTTACTACTTTCTTTTTTCTTCCTTTCTGTTTTGTCGTTATAAATTTTATATATTTATTTATTTTTCCATTACTTTCCATATCATGTTTTATATCATGATAAGCAATACCAATAATTTTTCTGAATATTTCTGCTTGTTGTTTTCCATTGTTGTTATAACGATTTGTTTTGTTTTCTAATATTTCTTTTAATTCTTCAATCTTTTCTAAAGTTTCGGGAAATATTTGAATTCTATGAAAAAATACTTTACGTTCAGTTTTATTCTCAACAATTTTACTAAAAATATTCATATTTTAGTTCCTCCTAAAATAAATTTTCAATGTTCTTATATAAATAATAATACCAGATTATTGATAATAAATCAAGATGCTATATTTTAAGATTTTTTGATATAATAAGAGTATTATGAAAAAAGCAATTCTTTATGAAAAACTAAACAATAATAAAGTACGATGCCTTGCTTGCTCACACCAATGTTTAATTAATGAAGGACAAGTTGGCATTTGTGGTGTTCGTCAAAATAAAAACGGGGATCTTTATTTATTGGTCTATGGTAAACCAATCAGTGTTAATATAGATCCTGTTGAAAAAAAGCCTCTTTTTCATTTTTTACCTGGACAGAAAGCTTTCTCTTTAGGAACTATTGGTTGTAATTTTGGATGTGATTTTTGCCAGAATTGGGAAATCTCTCAATTACCAAAAACTATAGATAAAATACAAGAAACAAGTTATGAAATGCAACATGAAAGCTGGTTACCTGAAGCAATAATAGAACATTGTAAAAATTCTAAAATTCCAATGATTGCTTATACGTATAATGAGCCTACTATTTGGACAGAGTATGCATATGATATAATGAGATTAGCTAAAGAGCAGGGGATTAAAAATATTTGGGTTTCTAACGGTTTTATGAGTGAAAAGACTATTGAACTGATTAGTCCTTATCTTGATGCTATTAATATAGATTTGAAGAGTTTTTCTAATGATTTTTATCATAAAATCTGTAAAGCTCAAATAGAACCAATAAAGGAAAATATTAAGAAGATTTGGCAAAAGGGAATTTGGGTAGAAGTTACTTCTTTAATAATCCCAGGAAAAAATGACTCAAATCAAGAATTAAAACAAATAGCTCAATTTCTAAAAAATATTTCCCCTAATATCCCTTGGCATATTTCTGCTTTTTATCCAGCTTATAAAATGACAGACATTTCTCCAACTTCTCAAGAATCTTTAATTAAAGCCTATAAAATTGGTAAAGATACTGGATTAAAATACGTTTACACTGGTAATATTCCTGATGTTGATTATGAAAGTACTTATTGCCCAAAATGTAATGCCAAATTAATTACAAGACATGGAACAGAGGTAATAAAAAATTCGCTTATTAATAAAAATCAATGTTTTCAATGCAAAGAAAAAATACCAATAATATATTAATTCGTCCTGCAGTTGTCGCTGGAACTTTTTATCCAAGCGATTCTGAAGAGCTTAAAGAAACTATTCAGGGGTTTTTAAGTAAAGCTGTTGTCGGGAAAAAACAAGATAACTTAAAAGCCCTAATTCTTCCTCATGCTGGATATATGTATTCTGGAATAATAGCTGCTTATGGATATAAAACAATTAAACCTGATTCTTTTAATAAAGTTATTCTTTTAGGACCTAGCCACCATTTTTCTTTTAAAGGATTAGCTACTAGTCCTGAAGTTTTTTGGGAAACTCCTTTAGGAAAAGTAAAAGCTATACCAAAGGACAAGCTTACAAAATTAAAGGATAAAAAGAAAATTATTGAATCAATTGAATTTCACCAGCCAGAACATTGCCTAGAAGTTCAATTACCTTTTTTACAAATGGTTTTAGATGATTTCCAAATTCTTCCTTTATTAGTAGGGGAGATTGATGCTCAAGCAGCAATAGATATTTTAATGCCAATCATTGATAAAAAAACCTTATTAGTAATTAGTTCTGATTTAAGTCATTACATGCCTTATTCGCAGGCAAAAATGATAGATAAAGTAACTCTTGATGCTATTTTAGCAAAGGATATTATTCGATTTAATGAATATGGGGAAGCTTGTGGTAAAAAACCAATAGAAATTTTATTAGAAATTGCTAAAAAAAATAAATGGCAATCTAATCTTTTATGTGCTATGAATTCTGGAGAGACAGTCGATGGTGTCTGTTTACCTGAAAAAACCAGTAAAGACGAGAGCCAAGTAGTAGGTTATTCTAGTATTGCTTTTTATGAATAAAAAAGATCAAAAATATCTTTTGCAATTAGCTAGAAGAACTCTTGAAAAACATTTTCAAAAAAAAGAGATTCTTCAATTAGAGAAAGATGATTTACCTAATTCTTTAAATGAGATAAAGGGAGTTTTTGTTTCTTTGTTTAAAAACAAAGAATTAAGAGGCTGTATTGGAAATTTAGAAGGTGATCGTCCAATATTCCAAGGGGTTATTGAAAATAGTTTAGCCAGTGCTTTATTTGATCCTAGATTTAAACCTTTGGAAGAAAACGAATTAGAAAATATAGAAATAGAAATTTCGATCATTGAGCCAATGAAAAAAATACCAAAATTTAAAAATCCTCAAGATCTTTTAGAGTATTTAGATAAAAACAATCCTGGTATTTTAATAAAAAAAGAAGCTTTTCAAGCTACTTTTTTACCTCAAGTATGGGAAGAGTTAAAAACTGCTGAAATTTTTCTTTCTTATTTATGTGAAAAAGCAGGCTTAAATCAAGATCAATGGAAAAAAATGGATTTAGATATTTATGAATACAAAGTAACTAGCTTTAAAGAATAGTTAAAATTTTACTTTTAAACAAATAAGGATAGATAAGATTTCTTAAAAAATCAGGGTTTACTCCAGGACACTCAGTAGGCTCTTCTTTAATATCTATCTCCTCATGTCCTTTGATGATAGCATTCGTCCATTCTCGGCCAGCTAAATTTGGTTTACGTAAATAAAATTCTTCTTGAGATAAATCAAATTGATATTCAGTAACTAAATATTTAATTAAGCTAATTAATGATCTTTGCATTGAGGAGTTAAATTCATCATGCCCAGGACGAAAATCACCCATTAAAGCAATTGAAATTGTGGCATTATTATGGCCATATGAATGAATTCCAATAGCATATTTACCACCTAAATTACCTTCATAAACACGACCAGCAGCATCAATCAAATAATGATAGCCAATATCTTGCCATTTTCTTTGCACAGCTTGCATTAAATAAATTCTGCGTAATTCTTCTTTTGATTCTTCAAAATTAAAGGTAAGGTTGCCAGCTGTGTGATGAATAATAATTTCTTCTATTGGCAAATAATGATAGCGAAAACCATTTTCTTTTTCTAATGATTGAAGGAAAAAACTATCAATTAATTGAAAATTCTGTTTGTAATTTAAAGCTAATTCCTTAGAAGACCAATATTCTTGTTTAGAAAAATTATCTTCAGGATTGTATCCTTCTGAATAACAAAAATTATTTTTACAAAAATCATTTATATATTCTAAATCAGCATATTGATTTTCAGCTTCCCATCGCTCTCGACTAATTATTTTAAAATCTTCATTCCCTAAAAGTCTTTGGCCAAATGTTTTATAAAAATTAGTTAAGTTAATATGTTGAGGAATATCAAGGCTTAAATTCTCTAAATCAATATTGCTACAAGAAGAATCTTGCATAATCTCTGATTCAAATTGAATTAAAGAAGAAGCTAAATGATTATTTGTTTTTAATTCTAAACTAATAGTGAGCCCAACAGTAGCAATAAAAAAAACAGCTAAAACTATTAAAATGAAAGGTTTTTTTGATGAAAGCATTATTAATTACTATTTAAAATTTGATTAAGAATCCAATGATTGCCTCTTAAAAAATCTTCGCTGGGCATTGTTTTTTTTCCTGCTGGTTTTATTTGTTCAATCACATAAAATCCTTTACCACATTTAACTGCCATTTTATTCTGAAAATTAAAAACTTTTCCTGAT
>CAYRXA010000001.1:0-18047 GCA_964428155.1 uncultured Candidatus Saccharibacteria bacterium | reverse complement strand
AGATTTCCAATATGAAGACTGTCAGCTGTTGGATCAAAGCCACAATATAAAACAATCTTTTCTTTTTGCAACTCCTTTCTTAATCCTTCCAAATTACTTGATTGATATATTAATCCTCTGTATTTTAAATCATTTAAAATATCCATATTTTAATTTATAATACTACACTCATATAAGAAACTCAAATTAAAAAGGAGGCTACAGGCTACCCGTATCCTCCTTATTTACAATAATATTAGTAACTTACTTTTTTTTCTTTCTTTTTTTTCTAGTCCATATTTTTGCTAAATATTTCGGTAAAGGATAACTACCACCAAGATCTTGCCAACAAATTGAACACAATTGACCACATCCTTCTATGTAATGATTACGTTGGTTAATTGGCATATCAACAAAATATTCTGTCTCTTGCTTACAAATAACACACACTTCTTTTTCTCTTGTCATTTTCTGCTCTTTAAAATTCATCCTTTTTTCCTCCTTTCTTTAAAACTAAATTTTTCTACAATCTCTCTAGTTGATTAATTCTATTACTTGCTTCATCATTTATTAATTCATTGTATCTTTTTTCTTGGTTTTTCCTTTTCCATTCATAAATAATATTTTTCCCTTCTAAGTATTTACAAAAAGGAGAATAACCAATAAATCTTGAAAACAACGAAATTAAAAATAAAAAAAATTTCTCTTGTTTTTCTATCTTTAACTTCATAAACTCTCGCCATCCATTTTTCTCAGCTGGGATTATCGCTTGAATGCTTTTATAAGAATTTCTGCCTTCGAAAACATAACCATCGTATAATGATGTAATTTTAAAATCTAACCCTAATTCATCTAATTTAATTATCAATTTTTTCAAATCATCATCTTTGATTGTCAAAACAATCCTCCTTTTGTTTATATTTTATTTCAAAGAGCTAAAGAATACTCTATCGTAAAGATAAAATATTATAAAACAATATTATTTAATAGTCAATCCTAAAACTAAATTAAGACAATTTATTTTCCAAAAGAAACTTTTAAATCTTTGTTGAAAACTTGAGCAATTTTCTGAAGCGTATCAATGCTAAAATTTTGTTGCCCTGTTTCCATTCTTGCGACATTGCTTTGCTTTGTCCCAATCTTCTTTGCTAATGCTGCCTGAGACATTTTCTTTTTCTTTCGCAATAACAAAATTTGATAAGCGATTTCTAATTGTTTACCATATTCATCGTAATGCCTTTTAAATTCAGGGTCTTTCAATTGTTCTTTAAGATAATCTTGAAAATCCGTTGGCATTTGTTGTTTTTTCTTCTTATCCATAAATTTGTTTGTATTTTAAAACCTCGATATAACGTCTTTTAGCTATTGATATTTCAAAATTTGGAGTTTTGGCAGTTTTTTTTAAGAAAATGTGAAGGATGACTATCTGTTTGTCTAGAATAAAATACATTAATCTAAACCTTTTGTTTGAAAAATCAATTCTTAATTCCCAAATTTTATCTCTAATGTGCTTAACTAGATGAAAAGTTAGTAGATTATCAGCTGATATTAAAAACTCCAAATATTTTATGATTTTAGCTCGCTCCTTTTTACCTAATCTATTTAAATAATTATCAACAGGTTTTTCTTTAGTTCTAAAATTTTGATAAAATACCAACTTGTATCTTTTATTATTAAATAATATCATATATGATATGTTTGTCAAGAAGAAAAATATAATTAAACAAAAATCTATTTATTAAGGTTCTATAGTAGTTGTCGTTGTTTCTGGAACAATCGGTGGAATATTTACAAAAACTATCTTGGGAATTTCTGATTTTAATCCAACGCTATCTTGAGCTTTGATACCAAAAAAAACATCAAGCGGAACTCCTGGTAATCTTTTTGCATTAATATAATATATTTCGCTTATAGGTACTCGTAATTCAAATTTATTTTCTTGAGAATTAAAAATTGGTTCTCCAGAAATATTTTGTGAAGCAGACCACTGCCAAGACCGTCTCGTTAAATCATTATTATTTAAATCGTCTCCTTGCTTAGCAAAAACATAATGAATATCATATTTTAAAATATCCCCAGGATCTTCATCTGAAACCGGTGCCCAAGAAAAGATCAAATCACCACAATGTTCGTCATTACATTGAACATTAAAGTTTTTAATATCAGTTGGTGGATGATAATAATTATAAGGATTGAAGTAAAATTTAGTGTCATCATAAGCAATTAACTTTAAATAAGACGTCAAACTTTTGTCATAACCATAATACCCAATTGTTACATATTGATCAGACGTAAACTTTAAAGATTGGCCTTGAGTGGTTCCTGCAACTTCGATAACAAAATGGTTATCATTGGGAATTTGATTCAATTTATAAGATAATTTTCTTGGTGCAGAAGAATTAGCTGCCATCGTCTCGTTTGTAGTAAAAATAATGCTCCCTATTTTTCGATTATTGCTAACATAATTCGGGTAACTCAATATCAAGCCTGGAATATTTTCATCTAATTCCCAGTTATATTTATTACCCAAATAATCTAATGGGACACCAAAACTAACTGAAGGATCATCAAAATCTGAATGTAAATAAAAAGCCATCGCTGTAAAAGAATCTCTTGTATGGTCTGTTGTTGGAATAAAAGGATAAGAATTAACTTTAAAATCAATGACTATTTTTGAAGACCCTTCTTCAAATGGATGCCAAGAACATTCAGTAATATAAGGTATTGCCGGCAGTGAAGAAACATTAATTATTGGAACACTACAGTTGTCAGAAAAGAAACTTTTGGGACTAGGGCAGTATTGAATTTCAAAATCATTAGCATTATTAATAGAATCCAAAAAATTACCGTCTATATATTTTCTTTGAATACTTTGCCCTGGCTCAGGATTTATCGCACAATTAACTTCGCAGTCATTCGCTTCGCCAAAACCAACCTTATCAGTAATTTCTCGATTAGGATTTTTCAAAATAATAGTATTATTATCTGTTATACTATAATCAGAAATTAAAATATCTGCGACATTATTATAAGAGCTAGAAGAATGAGCAATTACAAAATAATCTAAAGAATTAATAATTTTTCCATCAAATAAATTACTCGGAGCAAGGGATGAAAAATCACTACTTTGACTTGTTTTTTTCTGTAAATACCAACCCGTTAAATCAACTTTAAAATTATTAGGATTAAAAAGTTCTATGAATTCATTATAAACTCGTATTTTTTCATCTTGATCTTTTCCTGAAACTTGTATTTCATTTATTAAAATTTTGGGATAATTAACAGGAGCAAGAGTCGTCGTTGTAGTGTTTATCGTAGTGGTAGTAACAGGCACTGACTCCCCTCCATTACCTGAAGAACTAACTGATGGTTGACTATTATTATTCTTTGGAGTCCCAAAAATACCATTCTGCCCTAAGCCACTATAAGTATGCCATATTAGATCATTACTTCTTTCCATTGTTCTTTTTTCATTATTATCACCTGCTGGCCAATTTAAATCAGCAAAAACTTCATCTTGAAGGTTGCAATTATTATCGAACAAACGAAGCCCTTCGTTTGCGTTATTAAGAACTCCTGTATAAATATAATCTGCTAAAGCAAAAGAAATCACATCATCTTTTGCTCTCTCTAAAAGGTAAAAACCCTTAGTGGAGATTTTACTGCCTTGTTCAAAAATAATCCTTATTTGCTGATCTTTATCTAATAGCTGCCAATTGCTAATATCTATTTCTTTAGAAGAAATATTTTTTAATTCTATCCATTCATCATTAACATTATTATGAGTTCCCATCCAAGCAACTTCATTAATAATAATTTTATCCTGGGAAGGAGATTGGGAAGTATTAAAATCACAAATTTTAACTTGAGCATTAGACGTAGTAGTCGTTATTAATTTAGTTGCAGTTGTCGTAAGCTTAGGTTTCGTAGTTGTAGAAGATAAAAAAGTTTTTGTAGTTGTCGTTATTTGCTTTTTTGTAGTAGTTGTTAGTTGCTTTGTAGTAGATGTTGTGTTAAAAGAAATCGTTGTTGGAGAACCTTCGTAATTTCCAGCGGAACTATTTATAGAATTATCAATAACTCCGTCAAGTATTATAAAATCTGAATTTTTCTGAAATATATTATCAATAAAATTAGTAAAACCTCCTACCATTGCTGTTAAAAGGTTTCCTTCGTTCTTAGAAATAAAATTTGGATCTAAATTTGCTTTTGTAACCTCTTGAAAAAATAAATTTATTACTCCTGCTCCGCTCAAAACAGCTTTTTTTGATAACCTTTGCCAATAATCCTCAAGAACTTGATCATCTTCTAAAGAAAAAATTGAAGGGCCTGAGGCTAATCTCCAGCCAATATCGTTTTTGAGAACAAGGGCAAGATGAAATATTCCATTATTTTCGTCTTTCCCTAAAACATAAAAAATTTGTTTTCCATTTTGAATCTCAGGAAATTCAGAAAAAATTGGTTGTGGCAAATTATATCTTAAATCTAAAATTGTGTCAGGACTATAAAAATAATTATTAGAATATAAAGCAATTTCATTAAAATATTCATCGAGATTCATTCTTTCTACAGGCAACAACCCTTCTGTATTATTTTTTATTTGTTTATAAAAACTTTTTGAATCCTTAGCTGCATACAATTCATAGGGACTATTAGCACTATCTATAAAAAAAATATGAACATTTTGCCTAGTATGCTCTGGCACGCTCATGTCTTGAATTAAATGTAAAATATGTCCTAACGACTTAAAAGCAATCTCTTTATTTCCTTTTAAGTATTCGTAAATAGCTCTTTGCCAAGTAAAATTAGTTTTAGAGAATACTGGACTTTTAATTATTGGGCCTATAAAAACTGTGTAAAGCGGATCATAAACAGCTTGTGCAAAAGGATTTTGTCCCCATTCTTTTGCGTTTAAAGAAGGAAAAAAATGTTCAACTCCTCCAAATTGCCAGGCCTTGTCAAAAACTGGATCATAAAAATGATTAATGCTTCGAACGCCATCATCTTCTTCTACGCTGCCTTGCATTAACCATTTTTTTTCTAAATTACCTAAAAAAGTTTCTGGAAAACTTTGATTATAAAAATCTACTGTTAATTCTGTTAAATTAGGATGAGTGGTTTTTGCATCATATGCAAAAACAAAAAATGGAATAAATAATAAAAATATAATAAAAAAAACGATGGGGCTTTTTCTCATAAAAATATATTTTAAGAACTTAAAAAATTAAAACTCTACAATCTTCCAAATATTATTTACACGTTCTTGCTCATTCTCTGAAAATAAAGGCATTCTTAAAACAGCTTGAGCAATTAAAAAATTATCTTTATCATAAACGCGAATAATATACGATCCGTTTGATTTCATTTCTCCTATTTGATTCTCAGGTTTAAGTAAATCTTCTATCATTTCCTCCCATTTATTATTATTTTTAATTTCATTAAAAAATTGTTTATACAACTCTTGCTTATCAAAAATAAAATATTTAACAGCTAATTCAATGTCTTGATTTTTTAAGGCTTCTAAAAATATTTTGTATGTATCTTCTGGATTTTCCTCACCATAAAAATCAGTTCTATATTTTTCTTGTTCCTCTTTAATTTTCTCCTTTAAAATTTCCGCTTCTTGCTTATAAAGATTAGCTTGTTTAATTTCCGGACTTAAATACCAAATTAAAACCAAAACACTTAACCCTGCTAATAATAAAATTAAAAATTTAATAAAGTATTTTGATTTCATAGCCTTATGTTAGAATTTTTTATGGACAAAAGATTCTTTTACAGAGCCCTGAAAAGAAAAAAACGGTGGGGTTAAACTTTTCAGAGCCCTGTAAAAAGACCCTTTGACTTATCCCCACCGTTTAAATATATTTTGTTTTCTTTTTATATTTTATTAATAAAAATTTTAAAAGTCAAGTTTTTGTGGATAACTCAAAAACTTATTTTGATTCCTCTTTTTTAACTTCTTCCTGGTTTTCTTCAACAAGATCCCCTTTCTTTTCTTCTTTTAATTCTTCTATTTTAATTTCTGCTTTTTCCTCTTCCTTTACTTCTTCAGCTGGTTTATCTTCAGCTGGTTTATCTTCGGGGCTTTGGTTTTGCTCTGCTTGTGATGATTGTTCAGAACCTTCGGTTTGCTCTTTTCCAGTTTTCTTTTTAGTAATTTTAATTGGTCTTTTCTTTCCTTCAATAATTTTAGCTTTTATTAAAAGATTGTAGCAAGAATCTGAAACTTGAGCTCCTTGATTAAGCCAATAAAGAATTCTGTCTTTTTTTAATTCAAATTTATTTGTCTTTGGATCTAACCAGCCTAAAATTTCTGTTGTTTTCCCGCTATTAACAGCTATTTTAGAATCAACGGCTACTATCCGAAAAATAAAATCTTTCTTTTTGCCTTGTCTTTGAAATCTTAAAATTAACATATTTTTAATATAGTATTATTACTGAATTTATTAACAAATGTCAAATTATTATGTTTTGAGTTTTATTACACATCCAAATTTTTTACTTTTTGAGCATAAGCTTGAATAAATTTTTTACGAGGCAAAACTTCTTTGCCCATTAAAATATCAAATAATCTATCAGCTTCTTCTGCGTCTTCAATGGTAACTTGTTTTAAAACTCTCTTTTCTGGATCCATTGTTGTTTCCCATAATTGATCAGGATTCATTTCCCCTAAACCTTTATAGCGCTGAATAGATATTCCTTTCATCATATCTGGTTCATCGCCTTCTGGTATTGACTCTTCGACAGCTAAAACTGATTCTTCTTTTCCTTCCTCAACCAATTTTAATTTCCTTATCTTAGACTTAGAAGATTCTTTGTTTTTTTCTTCTGTTTTCCCTTGTATTTTTTCTAAAGCTTTTTGTTTTTCTGATTCTGTATAAACATAATAAAATTCTTTTCCTTTTTGAACTCGGTAAAGAGGCGGTTGAGCAATGTATAAATACCCACTATCTATAATTGGACGAAAATATCTAAAAAAGAGAGTTAATAAAAGTGTTCGAATATGAGCTCCATCAGTATCAGCATCAGTCATAATCACAACTTTATGATAACGAATCTTATCAATATTAAAATCTTCACTTATAGCTGTGCCTAAAGCAACAACTAAAGACTTAATCTCTTCAGAAGACATCATCCTATCAAAACGACTTTTTTCTATATTTAAAATTTTCCCTCTTAAAGGAAGTATTGCTTGATTGTTACGATCTCTTCCTGTTTTAGCACTACCTCCAGCACTGTCTCCCTCAACTATAAATAATTCAGAGTCCTCTGCTTTACGAGAAATACAATCAGCTAGTTTTCCAGGCAAAGTCATTCCTTCTAAAATTCCTTTTCTTAAAATATTTTCTCTTGCTTTTTTTGCTGCTTCACGAGCCCGAGCACTTAACAAAGATTTCTCAATAACTCTTTTAGCATCTTCTTTATTAATTTCCAAAAACTCCTTGAAACTTTCTCCAACTACTTGTTCTACTGCTGTCCTCGCCTCAGGATTACCTAATTTTGCCTTAGTCTGCCCCTCAAATTGAGGCTCTTTTAATTTAACACTCACCACTGCTACTAGTCCTTCGCGAGTATCTTCTCCAGTAAAACCAGTGTTTCCATTTTTAAAAATTTCTTGTTCTTTAGCATAATCATTTAGAGATCGCGTTAAAGCCGAACGGAATCCTGTCAAATGCATCCCTCCTTCTGGAGTATGGATATTATTAGCAAAAGCTAATTCAGTGCTTTCAGAATCATCTGCATACAGCAAAGCTACCTCAACTAAAATATCATCTTTTTCCTGGCTAACATAAAAAATATTTTTTGTTAAATTACGACAATTCCTAGCCAAATATTTAGTTAAAGTGATTATTCCGCTTTCAAAATGAAAAGTATAGGATGAAATTTTTGCATCTTCTCTATTGTCTTCAAATTTAATTGTGACTTCAGGAGTTAAATAAGCTTGTTGGCGTAAATGATCTAGAATCTTTTTTGTATCAAATTTTATTTCTTTAAAAATTTCTGGATCTGGTTTAAAAACAATTTTAGTTCCTGCTTGTTTACATTTTCCTAGTTTCTTTAATTTTGTCATTGCTTTTCCGCGGCTATATTCTTGAGTATATAAAATCCCATCACGGCAAATATCTGCCCTTAAATATTCTGAAAGAGCATTAACAACTGAAACTCCAACACCATGAAGACCACCAGCTACTTTATATGATTTACCACCAAATTTTCCACCAGCATGAAGAGTGCTTAAAACAGTTTCTAAAGCTGATTTTTTAGTTTTTGCATGAATATCTATAGGTATTCCCCTTCCATCATCTGTTATTGCTACTTCATTCCCTTTTAATATTTCAACTTTAATATTTTTAGCATAGCCTGCCATAGCTTCGTCAATACTATTATCCACCACTTCCCAAATTAAATGATGAAGACCATCAACTCCAGTAGAGCCAATATACATTCCTGGCCTTTTCCTTACTGGTTCTAAACCTTCTAAAACATAAATGTCTTTGGCAGTATATGAATTGTCATTTTCAATAATAACTTTTTTTGTTTTTTTCTCTTCTTTTTTTACAGATTGTATTTTTATTTTTTTAACCATAATCTAAATTATATTTTATCTAATCTTCGCTCCTAAATTTCGTAAAGCTTTATAAATTTCTTCAACCTCTTTGTCTACTTCTTTATTTTCTAAAGTATGATCTGGGGATCGAAAAACTAAATGAAAAGACAGGCTTTTGTTTCCTTGGGGAAGGTTTTTGCCAACATAAATATCAAATAAATCTACTCCCTCAAGAAAAGAAGATGAAGCTTTCTGAATAATCATTAAAACTTGATCAACTAAAATATTTTGGGGAATAAGCAAAGAAATGTCTCTTATCACTGCTGGATATTTTGGTAGAGGTTGAAATCCTCTTTCCTCGTTCACAAGATCAAACAAAGGAGACAATTGAATTTCCCAACAAATTATTTCTCCTTTACAATCATAATTTTGCTTAAGAGAATCTAAAGGCTTACCCAAAACACCAATTAAGTCATTTCCTTTATAAATTGCTGCTCCTTTCTTTAGCAAATTAGAAAACTTTGTTTTATCTAATGGTTTTAAAATATAATCATGCTTATCAATTCCAAACGAATGGAATAAATCCTCAATAATCCCTTTTGCCTGAAAGAAAAGCTGATCATTTGATTTATTTTTTTGAGCCAAAACTCCTCCAAAAACAAAAGACTCTCCTTCTAAAGAATAAATTTTTCCTATTTCAAAAAACTTAATTTCGTCAATAAAACGAAAATTATAATTAACATTTTTCAAAAAATTTACTAAAAAAGTTGGTCGTAAATACTTAGTCAAAACACTTGTTGGGTTTTCTATCTCAATCATTTTTTCTTGCCACTCAATAGGCAAAAACTTTTTATCTTTTTCTGACAAAAAAGAATAATTATAAATTTCTTCTAATTCATAACCTTTAAGCCAGTCTTTAATTTTCTCTCGAAATACCCAAAACTCATTTTTAACAGGTAATTTCAATTGTTCTTTTGGAAGAGAAAAAGCTATTTCATTAATTCCTTCTAATCGAGCAACTTCTCCCATTACATCTTCTTTTATTCTTAAATCATTACGAAACTTTGGCAAAGTTACTAAAAGATATTCTTTCCTTTCTTTAAATGAGAAACCTAGTAAAGAAAGGCTTTTAATAATTTGTTTTTTCTTAATTGACCAACCTAAAAATTTCTCCCAATTTTCCCATTTAATAGGAATTTGTATTTTTTCTTTTTTCCATTCAGAAATATCTTTAATTTTTTCCAATCTTCCTTTAAGAATATCACCTCCAGCTATTTTTTGAATTAATTCAGCCAAACGATCTAAGGCGTAAACAGTCAATTCAAAGGGAATATTATGCTCAAATCGCCAAGAAGCATCTGTTGTTAATCCTAATTTTTTAGAAGTTAAACGAATATTACTACCAGTAAAATTAGCACTTTCTAAAATAATATTTTGTGTTTGCTTGCTCACTGCTGTATCCTGACCCCCCTTAATCCCTGCTAAAGCTATTGGCTGCTTTTTATCAGCAATGACCATCATTTCTTTATCTAAAATATAATCTTGACCATCAAGAGCGTTAATTTTTTCTTTTTCTTTTGCTTGCCTAACAATAATTTCCTTTTGTTCAGAATTAATTTTATCAAAATCAAAAACATGTAAAGGTTGACCTGTTTCTAGCATCACATAATTAGCTGCATCAACTAAATTATTGATTGGACGAATTCCACAATCAATTAACCTTTCTTTTAGCCATTTTGGTGATTCTTTTACTTTTACTCTTTGTAAAATCCTTGCTGAATAATACCTACAATTAGAAGTTTTTATATCTAAAGTCAAAAGATTTTTTGCGAAAAGCTTAGTCTCTTTAATAACAGGATTTGGAAAATTAAATTTTTTTTCCAAACAAGCTCCAATTTCTCGAGCAAGACTTAAGTGGCCTGAAGCCCAACCAACTTGATTAGATCCAAGCTCTATATCCAAAACAGGTCTCTTTCCTAGGCTTTTAACTGTAGTTTCTGCAAAATTCATTGTTAAAATATCTGCCAATTTTTCTGGAGTTTTATTAAACTTTAATAAATTTTTAAACCAATTATAGGAAACTTTCATATCATAAAATAATTAAAATTGTTCAAGAAATCTAATGTCTGGATTAAAAAATAATCTAATATCATTAATCTTGTATTTAATCATTGCTACTCTTTCTATTCCCAAGCCAAAAGCAAACCCTTGCCAACGATTATTTTCATAACCTACTCTTTTAAACAAATCTGGATGAACCATCCCTGCCCCCATAATTTCTAACCACTTATCAATTGATTGATCTCCCTTTATTTCTTGCTTAATATCAACTTCTACTCCTGGGGCTACGAAAGGAAAAAAACTTGGCCTAAAACGTACTGAAACTTTTTGTTTAAATATGTCTTTTATAAGCTCACTAATAATTGCCTTAAAATTAGATAAATTAACATTTTCCCCTACCATTAATCCTTCTATTTGGTAAAACTGAATTTCATGAGAAGTATCTGTTGCTTCATAACGGAAGCATCTCCCTGGAACAATAATTCGAAATGGCGGCTGATTTTTTTCCATATACCGAACTTGCATTGGACTCGTATGAGTCCGAAGTAATGTCTTGAATTTTTGTTTTTTATTGTTTTGTTTTATCCATAAAGTATCCCACATCTCTCTTGCTGGATGGTCTGCAGGAATATTCAAGGCATCAAAATTGTAATATTCAGTTTCTATTTCTGGACCCTCGATAATAGAAAAACCCATTCTCTCAAAAGAAGCAATTATATCTCTATAAACTAAAGTCAAAGGATGTAAATGCCCTTGAGTTTTTTTATACCCAGGCTGAGTAATATCTAAAAGACTTGAAGAACCTTTATTAGAAGTAAAAACACCTTTTTCTAATTCATTTTTCTTGTTTGTATATAAATTTGTTAAAAGACTACGAATTTTATTTGCTTTTTCTCCCTGCTTTTTCCTTTCTTCAAGTGATAATTTTGACAAAGAATTAAAAAATAAAGAAAGGGAACTTTTCCTCCCTAAATATTGAATTCGCCATTTTTCTAAGCCCTGTCGTTCTTTTACTAAAGAAATACTTTCTTTGGCTTTTTGTTCTAATTGTTCTAAATCCATTTATTTTATATTATTAATTTTACCTTAAAATTACCTTTTTTTCAACTATATAATAAAATAATCTAATTTCTTTTGTATAAAAACAATCGGTCTTAATATTCTAAAAAAAATAAAATTGCTAAAATCTTAAAAAAGTTATATAATGTTTTAATAATTATAAATTAAAATATCAAAAATATTTATGTCAGGACATTCAAAGTGGGCCAAAGTTAAACACCAAAAAGCTGTTGCTGATCCTAAAAGAGGAAAAGCTTTTTCAAAATTAACTGCTTTAATTACTGTTGCGGCAAGAGAAGGAATTGATATTGAATCAAATCCTAAATTAAGAATGGCCGTGGACAAAGCAAAAGAGATAGGAATGCCTAAAGAAAACATAGAAAAAGCAATAAAAAGAGGTTCTGGGGAAGAAGATGAGAATAAAAAACTTGAAGAAATTATTTGCGAAGCCTATGCTCCTGGTGGTTCTGCTTTATTAATTCAAGCAATTACTGATAATAAAAATCGAACTTTAGCAGAATTAAGACACCTTCTTCAAGAAAATCAAGCAAAAATGGCAGAAACTGGTAGTGTTTTATGGCTTTTTAAAGAAACCGGCAAAATTATTCTACCTAAAAAAGTATGGAATGATAATCTTTCTTTAGAAGCAATCGAACATGGAGCTGAAGAAATACAAGAAGAAGATAAAAAAGTAATAATTTACACTTCGCCTCAAAAACTCTCTTCAATGAAAACTTGTCTTGAAACTTCTATTGATTCGTCTTTAATTAAAACTGAATTAGATTTTGTCAGCCAACAACCAATTACTATCTCTGACACAGAAATAAAAGAGAAGCTTGAAAAACTTTTTGACAAATTAGATGAACATAATGACGTAGAAGAAATTTATTCAAATATAAAAATAATATAAATCTATCAAAATATAATGATCGTATTAGGAATTGATCCAGGAACAACTCGTATTGGCTGGGCCTTACTTAAATCAAGCAAAAACAATATAAAGCCCATAGACTACGGCTGTTGGGAAACATCACAAAAAACTCAGGGACAAAGACTTGTTAAAATTTCGAAAGATCTTAATGCTTTAATTAAAAAACACAAACCATCAATTATTGCTATTGAAAAAGTTTTTTTCTTTAAAAACGCAAAAACAGTCATGAGTATCAGTGAAGCTATTGGAGTAATTATACTTATTATCCAAAAAAATAACTTACCATATATTGAATTAACTCCTTTGGAAATAAAGCGTAATCTTATCGGATATGGTAGAGCAGACAAGAAAGATGTTCAAAAAACAATTCAATATTTTTTCTCTTTAGAAGTAATGCCAAAACCAGATGATATTGCTGACGCTTTAGCCGTTGCCTTAGCAGGAATTAATAAAATTAAAGAGTGCTCAAAACAAAATGATTAAAAAAACATTTTCATTCTTCGCTTCTATAATTATTATCACTCTAATTTGTTTAGGGTTATTTACACTTTTAATTGCTCAAGGACTTCCAGATCCTTCTACTTTTAATGAAAGAATTGTACCCCAGTCAACAAAAATTTATGATAGAACCGGTGAAATTTTGCTTTATGAAATACATGGAGGAGAAAAAAGAACAATTATTGAATTAGAAGAAATTTCTCCTTATGTTATAAAATCAGCCTTAGCTGCTGAAGATCATAATTTCTACGAACATCACGGTTTTTCATTAAAAGGATTTGCTCGTTCAATGATACGTAATTTATTTAATCCAACAGATCTTCGTGGTGGCTCTACTATTACCCAACAATTAGCACGTAATGCTTTTCTAACTTTAGACAAAACTATTGTTAGAAAAATTCGAGAAGCTGTTTTAACAATAAAGATAGAAAAAAAATATAGCAAAGACGAGATTCTCGCTATGTATCTTAATCAAATTAATTATGGACATAATATTTATGGGATTGAATCAGCGAGTAAATTTTATTTTAATAAAGAAGCAATAAACTTAACTTTAGCTGAGTCTGCTTATTTAATAAGTTTAGTCCAGTCGCCTAATTATTTATCTCCTTTTGGAAATCATTTAGAAGAATTAGAAAATCGCAAAAACTGGATTCTTTCGCGTATTCGAGCTCTGGAATATTATTCTGAAGAAGAGATAAAACAAGCTGAAGAAGAAAAAGTAGTCTTTATCCCTCAAGAACATAATTTTCCAGCTCCTCATTTTGTTATGTATGTTCGCAGCCTTCTTTATGAAAAATTTAGTGAAGAAGAATTAGAAAAAGGAGGCTATACTATTATCACTAGCTTGGATATGAATTTACAGAAAATAGCAGAAGAAGTTGTAACAAAATATGGGGATTTTAATGAAGAACGAACCGGAGTCCAGAATATGGGATTAGTTGCTGAAGACCCAAATACTGGACAAATACTAGCAATGATTGGATCTAGAAATTATTGGGACCTAGAAAAAGAAGGAAACGTTAACACTGTTCTTAGTACTCGACAACCAGGCTCTTCTTTTAAACCAATTGTTTATGCTACACTTTTTAAAAAAGGTTTTTTACCTGAAAATATTATCTTTGATACTGCTCTTGATGGTAAAGTAGCAAATTTTTCAACTAACCCTCAAATACCTTATTTAGTCCGTAATTATGATGAAAAGACAAGAGGCCCTGTTACCCTAAGATCAGCTTTAGCTGAATCATTAAATATTCCTGCGGTAAAAGTTCTTTATTTAGCTGGCATCCAAAATAGTATTAATACTGCTCAAGATTTTGGAATAACTACCTTTACTGATCCTCCTGAACATTATGGCTTAAGCTTGGTCCTTGGAGGAGGAGGCATAAAGCTTATTGAGCTTGTTCATGCCTACAGCGTGTTTAATCAAGACGGGATTTATCATCCTCAAAATGTAATTTTGCAAATAAAAAATAATGATGAAATAATTCTTGAAGAATTTTCTTTAGAAAGTAAAAAAGTAATTGATACTCAAATTGCACGCTTGATTACTAGTATTTTATCTGATAACAGCGCCCGAGCGCCTACCTTTGGATGGAATAATCAACTTAATTTTCAGAATTTCCAAGTAGCCGCAAAAACCGGAACTGATTCTGAATATCGTGATGCCTGGACAATTGGTTACACTACATCTTTATTAAGTGGAGTATGGGCAGGGAACAATGACCGATCTGTAGTCAGTAAAACAGGTGCTCCTGGTGCTCAATTAGCTGCTCCTTGTTGGCATGAATTTATGGAAAAAGCAACAGAATTTTATCCACCAAAAACATTTGCTGAACCATTACCTTATACCTTAGAAGATATTAAAAGATCTTCATCTCCTATGTTAAACGGAGACTATGTTTACACTCGAGACTATAAACATATTGAAACAGGAGAAATAATAACCGTAAAAGAAATTCATAATATTCTTTATTATGTGAACAAAGATAATCTTTTAGAATCTCCTCCATTAAATCCTTTCCGAGATTCTCAATTTTGGAATTGGGAAACTCCTGTTCTTGTTTGGGCCCAACAAAATATTCCTAATTTTAATCAAGAATATAACTTATCTTTAGGACCTGATTATGTCCCTGTTGATAACGAAACAACAGAAACTATTATTGAGTTTCCTGATATCCCAAAGATAGAATTTATTTATCCTAAAAAAGGGAGCTTTATTAATACTGATTTTCAACTTGAAGTTAAAATTGAAAGCACATTAGATATCACTAAAACTGAAATATTTTTGAATAAAAAATCATTAGGACCGCTTATAAAAAGTGACGATGATATATATTATTCTTTAATAAATTTTTATGATTTAGTTGGCCAAAATGAAATAAAAATCGAAGCCTTTGATAGCTTCAATCAAAAAGGAGAAAATTCAATTATTATTTTTAAATAGAGGTTATCTAATTTTATAAAAAATCTTTTTAATTTGTATTTTAGGCATTTTCGATTCTAAATATTTTCTTAATTGTGATTCTTCTAAACGTAATTCCGAAGAAATTACTCCTTGAAAACACTGAATTACTAAACGTCCTTGATTAAAAGAATTAGCCCTCACAATATGTGAGGGCCAATTTTTATTTTCTTGAAAATATTTATTAGCCCAACTAATTATTTGTCGCTCTTGAAAAACCTTCTTAAATTTATCTGAAGATAACCAAGAATTAAAAATATTTTTTATTGGAACAAAAGCCACAAAATTATAATTTAATAGGCATTAAAATATAAGAGAAACTATCATCTGATTCTCCTCTTATTAAGCCAGGACTAGATTCTTTATTAAGCCCCAAAAAAATATCATTTTCTTTAATCGAATTTAAACCATCTAATAAAAATCTATAATTAAAACTAATTTGTAATGGGTTACCTGACATTTCTTTAGGCGTAAGAATTGTTTGACTTTTTCCAAGAGAAGGATCCTGGGCTTCAAGAATAATTTCCTTTTTAGAAGGATCAAAATTAAATTTTACATCATTTACTTTTCCACTAAATAAACCAATAATTTTAACTGCTTCAGCTAATTCTTTTTTATTAACAGTAATCTGATTTTCAAAAGAATTAGGAATAATTGAAGAATATTTAGGATAATCAGCATTAATTAATCTAGAGACTAATCTCATATCTGAAAAAGAGAATTCTACTTGATTAGGTTCTGGCATAATCCTAACTATTGAATCATCATTTTCTGTCTTTTCTTGAATAAGTCGTAAAATTTCTTGAGCAGTTCTCAAAGGAATAATTATTTCTAAATCATTCTTAATATTTGTTTTGATCTTTGAAGAAGAAATTTCTTTCTCTGCTAAACGAAAACTATCTGTTCCTACTAATTTTAATAACTTCTTACTTCCTGAAGTTTCTAATTTCAATAAAATACCATTTAATTCCGCTTTTGGAGAAGTATAACCAACGCTAGGAATCACTTGTTCTAAAGCTTCTTCAAAATCTATTTTTTCTATTTCTAAATGTTTTTCTGTTTTGGTTTCAGGTATAATTGGAAATTCTTCAGGATTAAATCCTTGAAATGTTGTATTATATTTACCGCTTTTAACAATCAAAACATCATTTTTTTCTTCAATTGTAATTTTTTCTTCTGATAAATTATTTAAAAAATCAGAAAAAGTTTTTGCAGGAATAACAAATTTACCTTCTTTTTCAATTTTCCCTGTAATAATTAATTCTATTCCTATTTCCAAATCAGTTGCTGAAAGATGAAGTTTGTTTTTATTTGTTTTCAAAAGAATATTACCTAAGATAGGTAAAGTAAGATTTTTCCCTGTAATTTTTTCTGCTGAATTAACAGCTTTTTTAATAGTTTCTACTAAAGTAGTAAATTTCATATTTTTTAATTAAGTTAATTATTATTTTTAACAAATTGTGTAATAAAGATTTTTAATTATAATATATTATATATTAATTTATTATTATAATTAAGAGGATAATTATTGGGGGTAAGTGTGAAATTTCTTTATTTTATGAGGTAAATTTTATTTTTTATTATGAATAAGATGTGGAGAATAAATATATATCAAGGGTAAAAAAAGTGAATAAAGGAAAGAAAAAATATTAATTATAATTTATTCAACATCTTATCAACTTTTTTGTTAACAACTTATTCACCAATTATTTATTATAAAGTATTTCTTTTAAAATAGTTATTTCTTGAGCAAAAACTGGATTATCTTCAATCTCCTTTGTTATTTTTTTACAAGCATGAATTACAGTAGTATGGTCTCGATTGCCCATTTTTTCAGCAATATTAGTATAAGAATATTTTAATTCAGTTCTTAGAAGATACATTACAATTTGCCTAGGTTTTACTAATTCTTTTTTTCTTGAATGCCCTAAGATTTCATTTTCATTAAGATCGTAAAAAGAAATAATTTTTTTAATAACTTCTTTAGGAGGAATGTATTGATTTGATTTATTAAGTATTGAAGATAGTATCTTTTTTGCTTCTTCTAGTGTTATAGGCCCATTTTTTAATCGAGCATGAACAATAATTCTATTTAAAGCTCCTTCTAGCTCCCTAATGTTTCTAGAAACGGTTTCAGCAATATATCTAAGAACATCCTCACTTATTAAATGATTTATTTCTTGGCTCTTCACTTTTAAAATAGCAAAACGAGTTTCAAAATCTGGATAGCCAATATCAGCTATCATTCCTCCTTCAAAACGAGATCTTAATCTTTCTTCAATTGAAGGGATTGATTTAGGAGGACGATCAGAGGTAAAAACAATTTGTTTGTTTTTACCATGAAGATTATTAAATGTATGAAATAATTCTTCTTGAGTTTTGTCTTTTCCAGCGATAAATTGAATATCGTCAATTAGAAGTAAATCTAAATTACGAAAGCTTTTTTTAAACTCATCCATTTTTTGGTTTCGGATAGCATTAATTAATTCATCAGTAAATTTTTC